>JAFGKP010000144.1 GCA_016928455.1 Methanomicrobia archaeon | reverse complement strand
GTTGTTAAACTGCGTCACTACTGCCAGGACATAACTCATCACTGGCTTATTTCCGATATAAATCACGTTGTCTTCTCCAGACATTTTTGCATCACCACGTTATACATTATACTCAGGGTATATAAGCAAATTTGCTTTTTACCGCCAGAAAACCCGCTCACCAAAAATCCGAAGCGGCCCGATAAAGCGGCTTTGATAACGCTTTTTCTCATATTTTTTATCGGTACAAAAATAATGCAAAGGCTTATCTACTGAGAGGTTATAACTATTATTGTGGAGCGTTGATTATGTTCGAAACAGAAGATCTTTTGGTAAGGGAATATTTTAGGAAAATTATCGGGGAAGACGGACTGGATATAATGAAAAATGTTCCTGAGGGTGAAATAAGTGAAACTGAGATCGTAAAGCTAAACGATACGAAACCCTCGTCTATAAGAAAAGTTCTCTACAAGTTATATGAGAGTAGGAATGCCGAGTACAGGACGGAACGCGATGATAATAGCGGCTGGATCACTTATTGGTGGAGCTTTAATTCCGATAATGTCAAGAAAATGATGGATAAAGAAGCTGATGATGAGTTACATGAATTAAGAAAGAAACTCGAATACGAAAAAATCGGAGAGTTTTACCACTGCCACTGTCACTGTGTTTTGTTTGAAGTAGCTGCGGAACAGGATTTCTGGTGTGAGGATTGCGAATCACATTTCGAACATTTTGATAACGGCGGTCTAATAAAAGAGTTAGAGGAGCAGATAGAAGAAAGAGAGAAGGCGAGAAGGAGGAATTAAAAGCAACGAAAAGGAGATCGCCGGAATATAGCCAACGACTCATCCAAAACGCAAATGATTTTTGTGCAGTAAATAGAATCTTACGGGCTTCACCGTCTTTTTGCCCTGATTAGCTCTGCTAAATTCTTTCAGTATCGGATAAAAATAAAGGGGCTGTTTCATCTGAAGGAGTGATAGCCTCATTACGCATCCAGTCGGCTATCAGAGCGGGTTAAGTCTATTTTCCTCTCGTTGGATCTGCTGTCACTATCTCGAACCGGTTGGAATAATGGGTGGTTAAAAATAAGTGCCCGTTTTCCGCTTTGATTGGCGTTTGGTTTATATATAAAGAAGGGCTATAATAAATTAGTAAGTGGTAACGAGAAATAAGCGACTTTTTTTTTGTAAAGAAAGCGATTTTTTTCTTTTGTGTCACGAACTAAAAAAAACGAAAAAGAGGTTTGGAAAACTATGGAATATAGTGGAGAAGGACGGGGATTTGATTCCCCTATTGAGGTTGGTAAGACCTACGACGTAAAGATAGAGGAAGTAGGTAGAGAAGGCGACGGCATCGCTCGTATTGAGGGGTTTGTTGTTTTTGTGCCCAACACGAAAAAAGAGGATAGTGTGAAAATACGGGTAAATAAGGTATCGAGAAGAGTTGGATTTGCAGATGTAGTTGCAGAATAAAGGTCATTAGCTTCTCATATAAACATTCCCAAAGCTATAGCGTTGCTATAGCTTTCTCTTATTTTTTTGGTTCAAAATTTTGGGTGACTTCCTTCGGGTTTGTATTCGTTAATCTAGCTCGGAAAAACGTCTAACTCAACCTCCAAATCGGCCCGGTGGAGTAACGTGACGCATAGTATCTTTAACCACAGTGATGTATCTATCGTGCGAATCTACGAAGAACACAGGAAACGGCCTTTTTTACTGCAGTCTCGAACCGATCTATCCAGACCCGTATCCACTTCCTCCTTCGTGATGACCAGCGGTGGGCAGAACCGAATGACCGAGTCGCCGCAGGGTAGCAGCATAATGCCTTCTTGAAGCCATCAACCACGATCAAGTCCCGAGTCTTTGGATCTTCTGATCCATCAGGCTTGACGATCTCGACTCCGATCATCAGACCCAGACCGCGCACATCTCCAATTACAGCAGGAAATCGCGATTGCAGTTCTCGTAGCCGCATCATCATATGAGCGCCCAGGTCTTGCGCACGCGTTCCAAGGTCTTCCTTCTCCATGTAGTTCAATGCGGCAAGGGACGCAGCCGCTGCGAGCAGGTTGCCGCCGAACGTGTTGGAATGGGTGCCCGGCGGCCAGTCCATGATCGAGCGACTGGACACGGTTGCCCCGAGAGGAAGGCCACCGCCCAGCGCCTTCGCCATGCACACGATATCGGCCCGTACGCCGAAGTGCTCCATGGCCATGAACCTGCCGGTGCGATAGCAGCCTGACTGCAGCTCGTCCGCCACCAGGAACACGTCATAGTCGTCACAGATCCGTCTGAGCTCCTGGTGGAATTCCGGCGGCGGCACGATGTAGCCACCCTCGCCCTGGATCGGCTCCACAACGATCGCTGCAGTATCCTTCGGGCTCAGCTCTCGTTTGAATATCACGCTTTCGATCTCGTGGGCACAGGCGATTCCGCAGTCCGGATATTCCAGATGGAGTGGACACCGATAGCAATATGCATACGGGGCATGGACGACCGTGAGCGCGGGGAAGTGCTCTTTCTGTTTGATCTTCGAGCAGGTCAATGAGAGCGTTCCGAGTGTCCGGCCGTGAAATGCGCCGTAGAAGCCCACCAGGCTCTGCCTGCGGGACTTCCAGATCGCCAGTTTGATCGCGGCCTCAACCGACTCAGTGCCACTGTTACTGAAGAAGACTCGGTCGTAGCCGCTCATCTGCTGCAGTTTCTCGGCCAGTCTGACCGGCGGGTCAGCGAAGAAGGTGGAGAAATCAGCATGGGTCATCTTTGCCAGCTGAGCTGTGACAGCCGCTGAGACCTCAGGGTTCGAGTGCCCTACGTTCATCACCGCGGTGCCCGCGCCGAAATCAATGTACGTCTTCCCGTCCACATCGGTAACGGTCGCTCCTCGAGCGCGCTCGAGTACCAGTGGGTATGGGCGCGTTATGCACGTCGATATGATCCGGCAGTCACGGTGAATGATCTCCTTTGCGCGGTTGCCAGGCGGTTCTATCATGTGGTTTCTCTCCTCGCGCTCCTCAATCAATCTGCGCCTTCTGCAGCTTGCCGCTATAATCGATATACACCGCTTTCACCTCGGTGAACTCCTTGATGGCGTCGGTGCCCGCCTCTCTGAACCCGTTGCCCGTGCCCTTCACACCGCCAAACGAGAGATGAACCTCAGCGCCGATGGTGGAGGAATTGATGTAAGTGATACCGGCTTCGATCTCGTTGATCGCCCTGAACGCACTGGCGATGTCCCTGGTGTAGATAGAGGATGAGAGGCCATAGCGGGTAGCGTTCGCCACCTCGATGGCTTCGTCCAATCCCGATATAGAGATCAAGGAGACAACGGGTCCGAAGATCTCCTCCTGTGCGATCCGCATATCAGATTCTACAGCCGTGAAGATAGTAGGCTGGATGAAGTAGCCAGACAAACCAGGACTAATCACGTTACCCCCGGTCAGCAGCGTTGCACCTTCGTTCCGGCCTATCTGAATATAGCTCTCGATCTTCCGGAGCTGGCGCTCGTTGATTACCGGGCCAACATCCGTTTTTGGGTCAAGGCCGTTACCAAGCCGGAGTGCCTGCGTCCTTGCCATGAGTCTCGTGGTGAACTCGTCCTTCACCGCCTCGTGCACAATCACCCTGCTGGCTGCGGTACAGCGCTGTCCCGTGGTGCCGAAGGCGCCCCAGACCACGCCCTCCAGGGCAAGATCGAGATCAGCGTCGTCCATAATGATAATGGGGTTCTTCCCGCCCAATTCCAGTGAGACCCGTTTCATGTCCTGAGCACATTCGCCCATGATCCACTTCCCGGTCGCCAGACTGCCGGTAAAGGAGATGGCTCGAATATCAGGGTGATGAACGAGGGCCGCGCCCACGGTCTCGCCGGGCCCAAAGATCAGGTTGATCACCCCAGGAGGCAAGCCTGCTTCCATCAATATCTCTACCAACTTGAGGGTCAGCAACGGCGTATCACTCGCCGGTTTCATGACGATGCCGTTCCCTGCAACGAGGGCGGGCATCAGTTTCCAGGCCGGGATGGCTATGGGGAAGTTCCAGGGCGTAATCACACCAATAACGCCGATGGGCTGCAGCACGGTCATGCAGAACTTGTCTTTCAATTCCGAGGTGGTGGTCTCGCCCAGCATCCGCCGCCCCTCACCGGCCGCGTACAACGTGATGTCAATGGCTTCCTGGACGTCACCTCTGGTCTCGGAAAGCACCTTCCCCATCTCCTGCGTCATCAGAACCGCAAGTTCCTCTTTCCGCTCTTCCAGCAGTCGCGCTGCCCGAAAGAGCACCATTGCACGTTTGGGTGCCGGTGTCTCGCTCCAGAGCTTGAATGCCGCCCATGCAGCGTCCACCGCACGAGCTACGTCGTCGCGGTTCGCAACCTGAAATGAGGCGAGCTTATCCAGTGTCGCAGGGTTGATATCCTCGAATGTCTCATCCGTGGATGAATTAGTCCACGCGCCACCGATAAACAAGTTATATTCGCGCATTACTGCTATATACTGCATAAGGTCATATAAGTGCTTTGGTAACCGTTCGCATCTTTTCGTGGAGTTACTCAGTCAGGTTCTAACCGCTCGTTGGCTCTTCTGGCTCTAGAGCAAGTAGAGCCAACGTAAGACCACAATACCCACCATATCAAGTTCAAAATGGTGATAGGTTCCTCCACATCTAGTAGCCGGCGAAAACTTTAACTTTCGGACGGCAAAATTGCTATGTATGCGGTTCGGGAGGTTCTCGCTCTGGTGTGGTATCGCTCTGCTCTGCATCATGCTGCTGACGGTAACGCAGGCACATGTCCCTATCACGACGGGCGATAACGAGGCGATCGAGACCGCTACACACATTCACGACCCGCTCAAATCTTGGGCGGTCTACGCGGAACTCCGTGAGGGTGAGGGCGGCGTTGCCAACTACTTCGAGTTCGAACTGGAGCAGGGCCAGCGGCTGCGGCTTTCACTCTTCACACCCCGTGAGAGCGCCTTTACACCCGGGCTGGTGGTCATGGGGCCGGGTATCGAACCGCACGGTACTGTACCCGCGTTTGTTACCGTGCCTCCTGGATTGGATGCGCGGGTGGTAGAAGGGCAGCGGCCAGATCGGGGAAGTTATGAGCCCTTCACACCATCAGCGCTTTATGAGCTCGCCGAGCTCGATACCACGGTCACCGCAGCGGGCACGTATTACGTCGCCGTCTATGAGCCGACAAACGGTGGTCGGTATGGGCTCGCGGTCGGTTACCGTGAAGAATTCTCGCCGGTGGAGTGGATACGTGTGCCTCTGGACGTGATTGGTGTACATCGCTGGGAAGGGCAGTCCGTGGCCGTTATTCTGGCACCTATGCTTGTGGTCGTTATCATTGGATTAGCACTCCTTTTCTGGCGGCGACGCACCCTGGGTTCGCCTGGCTGGCTCGGGAGCCTTGCGGGACTTCTTTATATCGGGAGCGGTGGCATTACGCTTACGCAGATGGGCATTGCCTTGAGCATGGTTCCTATAACCGCTGCGGTCGTCGTTACTCTTTTCTTCGCCCTGATCCCTATCATCGTTGGCATGCTGCTCCTGCGGCTAGCCCTGCGCGTACACGCACCCGTAGCGCCAAAAGTGAGAGTCGCTCTAGCTATCCTTGGCGTCATCGGCATCGTCATCTGGGCCGGGCTTGTGATCGGCCCGATCCTGGCGCTCCTTACCAGTGTCCTACCCGGTGCGAGCGCGGAAAATCAGTAGTCAGGTACTCGAACCAGAAGTATTACCAGCCGACGGCCAAAGCGCACATAATCCCCTTTCGTGCCCATACTCTTTTACCAAACCAGGTCCGGAGTCGTCGCGCTCTAGTCCAGTGAGTGAATAAAGAGATGGATACCTTTTACATTTAAGAGGCACATAAGAATGTGTGGTCGTCAGGGTTAGCGGTGTGTTGCGTACGGTATCCGTCACGCCGGTCCTGTGGCTCATGTAGTGAGGATCTAATCGAGGGTGCTTCCTGAGTGGAGATCCGAGGAGAGTGTCTGAAAAAAAAGATGACCTTAATAGTGCGTGATGCCGAGGATATCTCAAAAGAGTTTGAGTCGGTAAAGGAACTGACCAAACAACTTCGGCAGTCCATTCCTGATTCGTTGTTCGGACCGACCGAGGAGCTTGGTATCGCGGTTGAGGCCTACAAGATTGCGAAGATGCATTTCGGCCGTATCGCCGCTGAGCAGAAGCTTAAGGTGTACCTGCGAGACATCGAGACGAAGAGCAAGGATTATTCTGCAGTGTACGCGCAGAAGGCGCTGTTACGCGAGATAGAAGCCGAGTGTGACCGGGCCATCGAGGTGTTGCGAAGCCTGCCTGCCGCGCGATCAGAAGCGGAGCAGGAGCTGCTTGCAACGATCAAGAACCAGCTGGTTGATCTATCGGGCGCACTCTCCGATGTCAATTGTGAGCTCCACCTTACAGAAGCGCTCAGCGAGTACGAGCGGGGCTCATACCTCGCATCGGCATTACTATCCAGTCGCGTGCTCCTCTACGCGGTCGACCACTTCTGCGCAGATTCAGGAGGTGATTCTGAGCTGGCTGCGGGCGCGGGGACGGCAGAGCTGGGCACTGAAAACCTAACGAAGGTGTGCGAATCTTTACGGAACGCAGGGGCAAAGGCGAAAGAATTCTTCTCCACCGATATTACGATCTTCCCCTCATCTTCTGACGCGCTCTCGTTGCTCAGCGACGCGATCGAACTGCTCAGCTTGCTTAATAAGCCCAGAGAGCGCGTTAAAGAGCCACAAGGTGAATAAACAGTCGCGAACGTGCTCTCGTGGCGTATTTGCAGGGTTTCGTTATCTGCTAGTGATGAGCTATCGGCCGCGATTCACTCATCGAGCTGCGCGAGCCGCATTCTGAATTCTTTCCGGTGCCGTTTTTCTTCATCCAAAATATGTTTCAGGACACCGACCACTTCCGTATCGTCGATGAGCTCAATATGCTGTTTGTAGCGCTCAATCGCTTCGGTTTCCAGCTCGATCTGCCGCTCCAATTGGCTTCTCAGGTCGTCACCACCGAACTCGAGCTCGCTATGCTCCATACTCGGCTTCCCGCCTTGTTTCACGATCAGATCCGCCAGCCACCACATGTGCCGCATCTCGTCAACTGAGATGCTTTCGGTTACCCTGCTGGGATCGCAAGGTTTGATGATAAACGAGTTCCGGACATAAATCATCGTATTCTCTATCTCGTGTGCAAAATCCTCATTCAAGAGTCTGATGATCTCCTCTACGTCCGTGATTTTTTCCATGCTTCTCATAGCCCGTTCCGGCATTTAATAGTTGCGGCGCTAACGGCAGCAGCGAAGCGGCATCAGCATAGATTTTGTACCCGCGAGTGATGCGCAGTTTAACGCGTAGAAGGACTGCAGAATGAAAAAACCGTGGATCGCCACTGCTTTTCTGAAGCCAGTTGGAAGGACAAAAGTCACGGCTCGTTTAAGGAGCTTGACCTTTTCTATCTTTTTCCCTGACTCCTACCTCTGCTGCGCGAATAGCGGCCTCACTCAGGTAATGCGAACTTGCCATCTAAAAGTATTTTTCACATTTTACTACTTTTATAGGCCGCCTCTTACTGCGGGCTATGAAGCAACTTGAGGAACAGTTGGTAAGGGAAGCGCACGTGCTGGTGCATCCGATACGCTTCAGGATCATGGAGCTCCTCAAGAGAGAACCCACTGCACATCAACAGTATCAGTAAAGCGTTGGGCGAAGAGCGGCGACTTGTCTCATATCATCTCCAGATTCTGGAGGCCAACGGATTTTTGGGCAGTAATGTACGAGCTCTCTGAGCAGGAGAAGTCAAAGGGGAAGGCGATGCGGAATTTCTGGGTTACCGATAGAGTGGACGAAGTGCTCGCCGAGCTCAGAGAGAAGCGGTAACCACCGGGGTCACAGCCCCCTTTCTCACATTCCGGGCTACTTTATGCGGCTATCCCGGTACGCGAAGTGCTTCCGGGCAACGAACATCCCTCCCGGTTAATGCGCTGCGCCGTCCTTAGCAGGCACAAGCTATATTAACGGTGAGACCTGTATTCTGCCATTGTTTGGTCTATTCGGTTAAATCGCCGTGCACGCAACGACAGAGGAATAAAATGCCACGGGAGCACTGGGGATCGCAACTCGGGTTTTTACTGGCTGCAATAGGATCCGCGCTTGGTCTGGGGAATGTCTGGCGGTTCCCGTACGTCACGGGCCAGAATGGCGGCGGCGCATTTCTCATTCCGTATGTGATTTCTCTCCTCCTCTTTGGCATTCCGCTGGCAATCCTCGAGTTCGCCGTCGGGCGGCATTTCAAGCGCTCGATCGTCACCGCGATGCGGTCTATCAGGCGTGAGCTCATCTGGGTCGGCATAGGCGCCGTGCTCGTATCGACCATAGTGCTCAGCTATTATCTCGTGATCACCGGCTGGAC
>JAFGKP010000143.1 GCA_016928455.1 Methanomicrobia archaeon | reverse complement strand
GTTCAGGCTCGTGATAGGACGCACCCAGCGACAGCTCGAGCCATTCGTTACCCTGATCGGTGTCCTGGGCGCCTTTTCGTGTCAAAATCATACCTTCACGCGGCTTTTCTAAGGGCGCGCCGCACCACCCCTCCCCCGTGGAATTGCACGCGCCGTACATGACAGCGTCCACCACCTCTCCCGCCTCGTTCACAAGGATCACTTCGTCACCCGTGTTGCGTAAGGCGAAGGTCTTGCCGCTGGTTTGTAATTGCGGTATCCTAGGGTCTGAATCGGGACCATATTCGAACACCGGTTTTGTTCCTTCTTGTTTTACGCTACTTTGCTGGGCAGTGAACGCCGATGCGTTTCGCGTTACATAGATCTTTTGACTAGCGGAAAGCTCAAAAGCTGGGAAGATAAGGGTGCCTTCGGTATCCGTGATGCTCCAGCCCTCGAGATTTACAGGACGGACGCCGAAATTGGTTACGGCAACGTACTCGTCCTGCTCGTTCATCATAGCGGTATCTGGATAGAGCTCGGTGATGAGCACCCGTACCTCGGTTTCGTGGTATTGGGCTGCGATGATCGGCGTGAGGATCAGGAGAACGAAGAGCACGAGTATGACTGCACATGCGAAGCGTTCTATGCTCAAACCTCCTTTCTCACTCATTTTTTCTACAAAAGCTGCGCGAACAGGCTCGCAACGATCCTCTCGGTGACGTCAATCCCACAGGCCTGGTTAATGCCCCTGCCCGACGGTGTTCCGTTGACTTCGAGCAGCAACAGCCCGTCCTCGCCCTCGATCAGGTCGACGCCGGCGAAGTCCGCGCCGACCGCTTTAGTCGCACGTACTGCGAGACTGCGTATCTCTCCGGTTAGCGCACACGGTACCGGCCTTCCGCCCTGACTCAGGTTACTGACTACCGAGCCTTGGAGCGAGACACGATATATGGCGCCGAGTGCTTCCTCGCCGACCACAAAGACGCGAATATCACGGCCTGGATTCGGTACGAACTCCTGGATATAGAGCACACCGCGCTCTTTAAACAATCCTTCGAGGTTTGATGACACATTCGGCTCTTCTTCTGATAGCATGACAATGCCTTTGCCCTGGCTGCCGAAGATGGGCTTCACTATCGCGCTTCCCCATGCACCGATGGCATTGAGCGCCACGTTCAACTCGGCCGTTACCTGTGTGCGGGGGATGGGGAGTTGTGCACGCTGGAAGAGAACAAAGGAGTAGAATTTGTTCGCCGCGTTCTGGATCGCGGCAGAGGTGTTCATCACCGGCACTACTGCTTCTAACTGCCGGATAAGATCGAACTTGAAAGAGATCTGTTCAAGCGCGAAGCTGATGCCCACGTCGCGGATGATGAGCGCGTCGATATCAACGGGTTGCGATCGCGCATCGGAGACCGAGCAGCTGGCCGATGAGAGCGAAGCGCTGAGTTGAGCGAGATTCAAGGGTACCGCTTGTGCACCACTCCGCTCAATATTCTTGACAAATGCAGCGGCAGTCCAGTCCTCAGGCTGGGTAAGGGCGACACCAATTTTGAGCTCTTTTTCAGGTACCATTGTAGCGTGAACTGTGATCGTTACGGCACAGTTACTTACGGATAGCTGGCAATCAAGGGCACCGTGCCCATCGTCTTCTTCGGCCGTCTGTTCTCAGCCAGGTGCGCCACATGGTCACCGCAGATGAGCAGCACGCCTGCGCGCGCGCTCACAGCCGCCGCGATATTTTTCATATGCTTATTTGTTAATTGCGCTGCGATATGTAAATCCTTATTACGGTGCGCGAACCGGTCGATAGCGCGGAGGTGCGCGAAGACGAACCGCACCTCCTCCTTCTGCACCACGGAAACCGTGTGCGTAGTTATCAACCCGTCATACTCCGCTATATCTTCGCGATCGTCAACCGGACATACGTAGCTGATCCGGCCGACGAGCGGTCTTGTGCCCTCAGTCTCGAGAATGGCACCGGTAGGCAAGCCCGCGTCATCAAGCAGCTCCAATAGCGAGTTCACCGGTGAAGTACCGACCTCGTTGCTCGTGAAGATTCCGTGCTCTTCAGGCAGGAGCCCGGTAAGGATCGAGGCAATCGCCGGCGTGGTCGTATCGGTCACCGTTTCACAATCGAAGACCAACCCAGCGGAAGCAAGCTTGTGCAGCACCTCAAGATCAGCGGCAAGCGTATAATAAAGGGTAGAATCAAGGCTGTCGATCACCACTAGTGTCACGACTGCAGGCTCGCGGGCCTGCAGGAACGCGAGCAGCTGCTCCATAGGGCGTTTTGAGGACTCCAGAGACACCCCAAAGAATGCAGCGAGGGTCGGAGCGATATGTAAGTGCGAAATAAGTTGCATATGAAAGACTCAGTTTTTTTCATTGTTATAAGTTTAGGCCCCCTTTCCGTTTTCTGGTTAGGGGGCTGGTAAGAGGATTTTTCCACTTACTGCTTTGGCCCCTTTGTCTTGTGCGGTGGGTTGGTAAGGGGTGCTTAGCTTATTGTTTTTTGCCCATTATCTAGGTTGGGCGGGTTGGTAAGGGGGGCCTGGCCCCTTACTGATAGAGCTCCTTCCGCCGCGCTTCCAGCATATCGACCTCTTGCCCGAGATACTCCGCAGCCGTCATCACGTTCACGTTATTCCGTGCCGCGCACTCGTACACCTCAGCTATCCGTTCCTTATAGTTGAGATCGCGCATGAAATGGTGTTCTATAAGAATGTTCCGAACCGAGGTCTCTGCTATAATCCGGTTGATGTGCTCGATCGAGCATGCCAGGCTCTGCTGCGAATAGCGGAATCCGAGCATATAGGTCATCGGGCCGTCCAGTATGAGTATATCGGGCTTTTCCTGCAGGATGAATTCCGCCTGCTCCGCTATCGCGGGCCCTTCAACATCGCTCGTAAAGACCAGCTTCTCTCCGCCACACGCGATGCTCACCTCTACCACGTAGCCGAGCTTGGGGTTCGTGCCATGAAAGACCGCCGGAGAGAATCTGATGGTTGTTGAGCCGTGTGCGAATTCGTTTCCGTCCGCGATCTCGATGATTTGTGGCAGGTTAGCGAGTTGCTCCAAAAGGAACGACGCGCGCCCGCGCTGGCTCCGGTTGATCAGTTTATCGGGGTGCTTGAGATACACGACCCTGCCCTCGTAGAGCTCCGGCTCGCAGGGGTCATAATGGTCGTAGTGATAATGGGTGATGATGAGAACGTCGCTCATAGCTGCATGCGCCTTGATCTCATCCCAGCACGCAGCCATTCGCTGCTCCTCCACGGTATGCGGGGGCAACCCGTACCGGCTCGGCGCTAAGGAAACGCCGGGGTCGATGAGCACCGCAATATCGTCAGTCTCCACGAAGGTCGCCATGGAGCGAACGCCGAGGCTCTCAAACGCAAGAGGCTTGATGGTCAACATCTCTATCTACTGCTCTCTATCACGTAAAGACGAATCTGTCCTGCATAAATTTATAAAGTGCAAAGCGCTTTTACGCTATACCGAACTATGAAGCCAAATCCTTCGCTCTCTGGCTGGATTTTGGTCTTTGCAGTTTTCTGCTCCATCTGTTTCAGCGGCTGCCTCGAGCCAGCACCGACAGAACCGGAAGAGACAATGGCAACCTTACAAACAGCGGCGATTGATCTATCGAACGCGGAAACAACGGCGAAGACGCAATTCATCGAATATTATTCGTTATCTGCACTGAATTTCAGCTTACAGACCGCGCAATATAGCTTGCCGCTCGATACTGATGAGATCCATAACTACAACGATTTCTCGCGTAAAATCCCATTAAACGAAGCTGCTGTACAACTCCTGGAGACAAATGGATTTGTTGTGATCGATAACCTATTTGATAAACGCGCGGAGGATATCACCGCGCCGTATACCACGCTGAAGGAGCGCGAGATACCGATCTTCATCACCGCCGATTCGCTCTTGCATCTCTATCACATCCAGTTCGATGAAACGCTGCGAGAGATAGAGGAGCGCGAGTTTTACGCACTCATCTGGGAGATCAGCCGTGAGCTGCTGGACGAGTCCGTAGCGGATTATGACCGTTATGATGGCGAGCTGAAGGAGGCTGCACGCAGGAATGCGGCCTACTTCGCGGTCGGCTTGAGCCTGTTGCAGCCACGGGAGGATCAGCTCTGCACCGGCGGCTGGGAATGTCATGATCCCGGGTTGGCGAGCGCGTATTTCACCTCCGAGGAGCTGGAAACCTATCGATTCGAGGTACCGGATTTTGTTACGGCTGAGGTTGAGGCGGAATTAGTGCTGATCGAGGCCCACGCCGGCTTCGAGGCGTCCCCGATCTTCAGGTATTCAGAGGATTACTCGCAGTACGTGCCGCGGGGGCATTACACGCGGAGCGAGAAGCTGAAGAATTATTTCAAAGCGTTCATGTGGTATGGCCGGATGAGCTTCTTGCTCAAGGGCGGGCCGGAGGGATTGGTCCCGGAAGAAGACGCCAGAACGCAGACGATGGGCGCGGCACTCATTGCGGCGCACTTAGAGCAGCAACCGGTGCTGCAGGCGAAGTGGGATCGGATCTACGCCGTCACAGCGTTCTATGTCGGACTCTCCGACGACCTGGGTCCCTATGAGTACCGGGAAGCTTTGAATGCCGTGTTCACCGGAACCTTTGAGCCGGCAATGCTCACCGAAGAGCGTGTGGGGGACTTAAAGGCGAAGCTCGCTGCGTATCGCTCGCCCGAAATCTACGGTGGCACGGGCGATTGCGTGATTCCGCCCCCGTTCACACCGGAACAGGCCGGCGAGTGTCTGGAGGCTACCAAAGGATTCCGGTTGATGGGCCAGCGGTTCATTCCAGATTCCTATATGTTCTCGAATCTGGTCGGAACGTATACTGACGTTTATACGGGCGATCGAGAGCCGAAACCGTTTACGTACGTGGTTTCAGGTGCAGGCCGTCCGATACGGGGCTTCCCCCGCGGTCTGGACATCATGGCGCTTATGGGCTGTGCACGCGCGCGGGCGTTGCTGGACGAGCTGGAGGATTCCAATTACAAAGGGTATGATGCGGCTTACAGCGAATTAGAGGTGGAATTCAAGAACTTCAGCGACACTGACTGGAACCAGAATTTATACTGGAGCTGGCTCTTCACGCTCCAACCGCTCTTAAAAGCGTACGGCACCGGCTACCCGACCTTCATGCAGACTACCGCGTGGCAGGACAAAGCGCTTACCACTGCGCTCGCCTCGTGGACTGAGCTGCGGCACGATACCATACTCTACGCGAAGCAGAGCTATACGATGGTGGAATCAGCGATGCCAATGCCGACTCCGGAGAAAGAGGTGGTCGGCTATATCGAGCCAGTGCCTGAGTTTTACAACCGGCTGCTTGCGTTAACCCGGATGACCGCGGACGGCCTGGAGAGTATGGCCGTGCTGGACGAACCGGCGAAGTGCCGGTTAGAGCGGTTAGAAACGATTTTGGAGCGTCTGGTAGCCTTATCTGAGAAGGAACTGGCGAACGAGGACTTGACCGCGGCGGATTATCAGTTCATCGAGAACTTCGGCGACGAGTTGAACGATGTGCTTGCGGAGGTCGATGAGAAAGCGAAGAAGACCACGATCGTCGCGGACGTCCACACGGAAGGGAACACCGGGCAGGTGCTCGAGGAAGGGGTCGGGTACGTCGATCTGATCGTCGTTGCTTACAAGGTTCCCGATGGGCGGATACTAATCGGTGCAGGTCCGGCTCTGAGCTATTACGAGTTCAAGCAGCCCATGCAAAACCGGCTTACGGACGAGCAGTGGCGCGACCTGCTCCAGGATGAGCCACCCGCGAGACCGGAATGGTATGCGCATTTCGGCCGGTAACGTCGAGCCGATCGAGCAGCGAGACAGAAGGGCTGTATTTATCTTATATGAAGACAATACGGCTACAACAGGAAGAGTGCCAATACTCCGAAAGCGTTAGCTCCTGTAGCCATAATAAACGGTGTGAGTATAACGATCATGCCTCAGTCCATCACGAAACGGTCGAAGAAGAGCGGACTGCCACCGGGCACACTTATTCATATCGGCGAGCGAAAGACCGAGAAAGTACGTATTACGGTGATCGATTACGATGAGGAGCATTTAGAGGAGCGTGAAGTAGCGCAAGTCGAGGAAGTCTTTCCCTTCAGAGAGCGGCCCACGGTCACTTGGATCAACATTGATGGTATCCATGACGTGGAGCTGATGAAAACTATCGGGCAGCACTTCGGCGTCCACCCACTCCTCCTTGAGGACATTCTGAACACCGAGCAGCGTCCCAAGATGGATGATCACGAGTCATACCTCTTCATCATCCTGAAGATGCTCTATTATACCGATACCGGCGAAGCGCGTGAGATCGAGGCCGAGCAGGTGAGCTTGATACTGGGCCCAAACTTTGTTATCTCGTTCCAGGAACGTGAGGGCGATGTCTTCAATTCCGTGCGCGACCGGATCAGGAACAAGAAGGGGCGGATACGAAAGGTGGGCTCCGATTACCTCGCCTACGCACTGATCGATGCGATCGTTGATAACTATTTCATGATCCTGGAAATGATCGGGGAGATAATTGAGGACACGGAAGAGGAACTGGTGACCAACCCGACGCCAGAGACGTTACGTACCATCCACGGCCTCAAACGGAGCATGATCTTCCTCAGAAAATCCGTCTGGCCGCTTCGTGAGGTACTCAGCGGCCTTGAACGTCTTGAGTCACCGCTCATTCAGGAGTCCACCGACATTTACCTCCGCGATCTCTACGACCACACCATTCAGGTGATTGATACCGTCGAGAATTTCCGCGATATGATCGCTGGGATGCTCGATATTTACCTCTCCAGCCTCAGCAACAAGATGAACGAGATAATGAAGGTGCTGACGATCATCGCCACGATCTTCATCCCGTTAACCTACATCGTGGGCATTTATGGCATGAACTTTGAGTACATGCCCGAGCTCGGCTGGCGCTGGGGCTACCCCGCAGTGTGGCTCTTGATGGGTGCGATTCTCATCTCGATGGTCCTTTACTTCAGGCGGAGGAGGTGGTTATGAATGCAAAGCAATACCAGAAATGAGCAAGTTATCTTAGCCCAGAATGATTAAAGAAGGAAGTGAGGCCATAGGGATACAAGGCATTCTTGAAGAATTCAAGAAGGAACTTGAGAAATTATATGGTGCAAGATTGAAGCGAGTTATTCTTTACGGCTAATGGGCACGAGGAGATGCTACTGCGGATTCTGATATTGACTTACTCGTTGTTCTTGAGGGTGAAATCAGTCCTGTGCAGAGATTGATCGGATGATCGATATAATTATAGGAATCAACCTAAAATATGATATTTATTACTTTTCATTTATCCAATATCTGAGCGGGGTTATTCCGCTATACAGGGCCCATTGCTCCTTAACGTACGCAGGGAAGGGATACCAGCGTGAAGGAACTAAAGTCGCTGCTCGAAAGGGCGTGCATAATAGATATCTCAGAAGCGCGGAATTACTTCTCGTATCTCTAAGTGGCTAGAAACAGCTTCAAGCCGAAATCGCAGAACCGTTCAAAATGCACGTTGTTCAGCGTGGCGAGCCGCGCATCTCGGTTGATGCACATGGCTGCAATCATCGCGTCAAACCTTCCAGCGGGCTTGCCCCGCTTCTCCACGTCCACTTCAAGCTTTGCTGAGAGTAGCGCATCGCGCCGTGTAAAGTCCACGCTCGTAAACTCCAGCAGCTCATCCAATGTCTTTTTCCTCACCTTATAAAAACCGTACACAATTTCATGAAGGTTAATCGAGGTGGTAGCGATCTCGTATCCCTCTATTTTTGCCATTATCTCCGCACCTACTGCGGATTCCTTATCGAAGATCTCGATGAGGACATCACTATCCCGGACGATCATCAAAAGCTCGTTTTTCCCCCCGTTTCGCGTATATCCCCTTGAGAATAATATCCTTTTCTGCACTGCGGAGTTCGAGCGTATTCCGTAAATTCTTCAGCAATTCGATATTTTTTCTTTCCTCTTTCCCTTCACCCAGCAGGTGCTCCAGGAAATCATTGAGTGACGCATCCCCTTTCCGGGCACGCAATTTCTCATACAAATCGTCCCGTATTGTTATCGTCTTCGACATGGTTCCTGTCACTTTTAATAAGATCTCTCGTTTTAAATTTTGCCTGTTCAACAAAAATGTTTTTCAGAGATGTTTTTCAGAGATGAAAATACCACTGCGCACCATCAAAACATCGTCTTCACGAGGCTGACGAGAATCCTTGGATTCTTCATGATGAGCGTCTTCAAAAACGCGCGTTCACTATACTCTTTCAGCTTGATCTCGCCGCCAAGGGGTTGGAAGAACTTTGTCAGTTCCTGCTCGTTCAGATTCAGCACGATATTCTTCGCCTTCAAACCCACCTCGAGCACCCGTCCGAATTCGCGCTTCCAGCGCTTCTCATATTCCCGTAATCGCTTCTTCGTGACGTTCTGCTCCTTCACCGCCTTCGCAACCACCTCACCGGCGATCTTACCACCTTGGACCGCCTGCAGAATCCCACCGCCTGTGATCGGCTGCACGTGCCGTGCCGCATCACCCACTAAAACGAGACCGTTCGCAACGGTCTCGTAAAGTGGCCCGCTCAGGGGCACCACGCCATAGATCTCCGCCAACACCTTGCCGTTCGGGAACCGTTGATTGACAAACGAGCGCAGATAATCGCGTGCGCGATGGCCCTCACCAGAGACGTCACCGCCGATTCCCAGTCCCACGTTCGCGCAGCGTTTGCCCTTCGGGAATATCCAGAGATAGCCCTTTGGCGCGATTTCACGGCCGAAGAATGTCTCCAAATAGTGCTCGTCCACATCAACATCGCTCATAAGAAACTCTGCACAGGTGCACACGTCTGACAGCGGCAATCGTGTATCGATTCCCGCCCAGCGGCCCACACGTGACTCTACACCGTCTGCACCAACCACAACGTCCGCACGAATACGCAGCTCGTCGTCCGGTGTTCGCACGTACACGCCCTTTACTGTACTGTCCTCCTGAACCAGGCCGTAAGCCTGCGTCTTCACCCGCACCTCGGCACCTGCACGCGCCGCCTGCTGCGCCAGATACTTGTCAAAGAGCCGCCGTTCCAGCACGTAACCTGCAACATCTGCGCCCTCAACCGAGAGCGTCACCGCCGTGCCGTCTGGGCCGTAGGTGGATATGCCTTTCACCTTCGTGCAGATCCAGCGCGGATCAATCTCGACATACCGCTCAATCTCCCTGCTCACACCCTCCGCGCACTTCACCGGTACGCCGATCTCCGCGTTGCGCTCGATGAGCAGCACGTCCAGACCGTTCTCCGAAGCGGTTCGTGCCGTTACGCTCCCGGCAGGGCCTGCACCGACCACAACAACGTCATAAGTCTCTTTGATCATTCGTTCTAAGAAGTAAGCACAGCCTGTGCTACCTTCTTATGGAGTGCTTCAACATACTTAAAGCTATCTTGCCGATAACCCTCTCTTAGAATTGGGAGGATCGTCTAAACCCAACAGGGGCACTCAAAGAGAAATGACGCTCATCTTAGGCCTCGAAGGCACTGCATGGAACCTCAGCGTGGCACTCGTCGACGAGTCTGATGTGCTATCCGAGGCGGTTTCGACCTATCAGCCAAAATATGGTGGCATTCATCCCCGTGAGGCCGCGCAGCATCACGCCACTGAAATAAAAGCGGTTATCTCGCGCGTATTTCACAAAGCGCAGGAGACCAACCCTGAGTTCTCCTTGGGCCAGATCGACGGCGTCGCCTTCTCCCAGGGCCCGGGCATGGGCCCATGCCTTCGTACCGTCGCTACCGCAGCACGGGCGCTCGCGTTAGCGTTAAAACGGCCGTTACTGGGGGTGAACCACTGCATCGCGCATATCGAGGTCGGCCGCTGGCAGTGTAAAACGAACGATCCGGTGGTCTTGTACGTCAGTGGTGCGAATTCGCAGGTGCTCGCTTACCGTGCCGGCCACTACCGGATATTCGGGGAGACGCTCGATATCGGCATCGGTAATGCGCTCGATAAATTCGCCCGGCACCTCGGGCTTAGCCATCCCGGTGGTCCGAAGATTGAGGCGCTGGCCTTACAGGGTACGAGTTATCTCGAGCTGCCCTACGTCGTGAAGGGCATGGATCTCTCCTTCTCCGGGCTCACTACGGCGGCAAAGGAGACCTATGATAAAATGCCCGGGGCACGAGCGGATATCTGCTATTCCTTCCAGGAGACTGCATTCGCCATGCTCACGGAAGTCACGGAGCGCACGATGGGGCATCTCGGCAAAGATGAGGTGCTGCTGGCTGGCGGCGTGGGTGCGAATCAGCGTTTGCAGCAGATGCTCCAGATGATGTGCGAGGATCGCGGCGGACGGTTCTTCGTTCCCGCGAAGAAGTTCCTGGGCGATAACGGGATCATGATCGCTTATCTCGGGCTGCTCATGCTCACCAGCGGTTCGATAACGCCGATCGAGCAGTCGCAGGTACGCCCCAATTACCGACCCGATGACGTCGAGGTCACGTGGCGCGAGTAGCCTCCTCATCATCGACAAAAAGCTTTAAAGCGCATTCGACCTCTTGTTATTAGATTAATGAGAATCAGGCAGGCGCAATGAAACGAGAAGAGGTCCTGATCGAGGCGTTGCCGTATATCCGTGAGTTTTACGGCTCGAAGATCGTGATCAAGATGGGCGGGCATGCACTAGTCGATGAGAGTATCATGGACAAGATCACGCAGGATCTGGTGCTGCTCCGCTTCATTGGCATCTGCCCCATTGTGGTGCACGGCGGCGGCCCTGAGATTACGCGGTTGATGGAGCGGCTGGGTAAGAAGCCCACCTTCGTCGGCGGGCTTCGTATTACGGACGATGAGACAATGGAGATCGCGCAGATGGTGCTCGTGGGCAATGTGAACGAGCGCATCGTCTCCCTTATCGGCACGCACGGCGGCAAGGGTATCGGGCTCTCGGGCAACGATGGCGCATTGATTGTGGCAAAGAAGAAGCGGAAGCAGAAGGTCGGTCGCGCGGGCGAGGAGCAGGAGGTAGACCTCGGCTGGGTCGGCGAGATCGAGACGATCAACGCGGAGATCATCAATCTTACGAGCGAGCAGGGCTATATCCCTGTGATCTCACCCATTGCCGTCGACACCGCGGGCAATAGCCTTAACGTCAACGCCGATTCCGTCGCCGGCGAGATCGCGGCCACGATTAAGGCTAAGAAGCTGATACTCCTCACCGATGTCCCCGGCGTGCTGAGAGATCCCGACGACCTGACAACCTTACTAGCCCGAACCACGCCCCTCGAGCTACAGGAGCTCATCGCCAGGAAAGTCATCGGTGCAGGCATGATCCCGAAGGTGGAGGCAGGCCTCCGTGCCGCTGAAGGCGGCGTCACCGCGCATATCATTGATGGCCGCAAGCCGCACTCAATCCTCCTCGAGCTCTTCACCGACGAAGGCATCGGGACGATGATCGGTTAAGTAAGGCGCGTTTACCATCTTCTCCCTCTTTTACGTGCGAGTTTCTTAGCTATTTGGGTAATATGTACTATCTAGAATTGGGAGTTTTTATACCCCGCGCGCCAACCACAGTTTATGACTTGGTGAGAGGCGGAAGCACGTGAGAAAGAGAACAACATCCTTTGGCATGAAACGTACGCTGATTTTTTTTATCCTTCTGGTTGTAGGAGTTGCGGCACTGCCTGCGATAACGAGCGCGCTTTCTGGCGATAGCTACGGTGGCACAATAAACGAGGGGCAGCAGGAGATCATCTGGCAGGGTGACGTGACCCTGACGAACGGAACGACAATCACGGTG
>JAFGKP010000142.1 GCA_016928455.1 Methanomicrobia archaeon | reverse complement strand
GAGGCGAGGCTTTCGCGTTGCTAAGCTTGAATTGGTGGAGTGAGTGACCGAGATGGAGAAGCGAACAAAGAGCAAATTCCTGCGGGTAAAATGTAACGATTGCGAGCATGAGCAGATCGTCTTCGATCATGCCGCGACGTGGGTGAAATGCGATGTCTGTGGTAGCACCCTGGTTGAGCCTGCAGGTGGCAAGGCAGAGATCAAAGGCAAGATCATCGAGGTCTTTACGTAGATGGTACGTGAGGAGTGGCCAGAGAAGGGTGATTTGGTCATTTGCACCGTGCAGCAGCTCGAGAGTTTTGGCGCATTCGTCACTCTCGATGAGTACGGCGACAAAGAAGGGCTCATCCACATCGGTCAGGTCTCCTCCGGCTGGGTGAAGCATCTCCGGGATCATGTGCGTGAAGGGCAGAAGATCGTTTGCAAAGTACTCTTCGTAGATACGCGGCGCGGGCACATCGATCTCTCCTTGAAGGTGGTTAAAGACGGGCAGAAACGAGAGCGGATAAAGGAGTGGAAGAACGAGAAGAAAGCCAAAAAGTGGCTTACCCTTGCGCTTACCACGCCCACCGCGGCGGTGAAGGCGGGAACGGAGGAGCTGGAGGCGATCGAGTTGACGCTTCTGGATGCTTACGGCAGCTTGTACGACGCCTTTGAGGATGTCGTCCGCGAAGGTAAAAGCGTACTCATCGAACTCGGTATCGCTCCGGAGTATGTCGATGCGATCGATGAAGTTGCCCATGCGAACGTGAAACTGCCCTCGGTTCAGATCAGCGGATACGTTGAGCTCAAATCACCGTTACCGAACGGAGTGGAAGTGATCAAGGAGGCTTTGATCACGGCGGAAGCGCTGATCATGGAGCAGTTATCACTAAAAGCTCCGGATACCTCTACCGAGGAGACCAGCGTTGAATGCTTCTACATCGGCGCACCACGGTACAGAATCCGCGTCACCGCGTCGAATTACAAAGAAGCAGAGAGCATTTTGAGCGAGGCGGCCACGACTGCCATCTCCTTTCTCAAACAGCACGGTGGTTCCGGAAAATTCTTCCGTAACCTCACATAGCATACGAACATAAAAAGGGCAAAGCTTTTAATGTCCTCAAAAATAAGGAGATGTGGGGTGTGTGGCGACTATACCTTGCAGGAGATCTGCCCGAAGTGCGGCAGTGAGACGAAGCGGGCGAAACCTCCCCGGTTCTCCCCTCAAGATCGCTATGGAAAATACAGGCGGCTGATGAAATATGGACGAGATAGAGCTACATGAGCTGAAAGAGGTGAATTTGAACGAGCCGGTGATGCTCGAAGGGCTTCCCGGCGTCGGTAACGTGGGCAAATTGGTGGCTGAGCATATCATTCACGAACTCAAGGCCGAGAAGATTCTCGAGCTCTATTCCTGGCATTTCCCGCCGCAGGTTCTGGTCGAGAGCGATGGGACCGTTCGTTTGTGTAAGAATGAGTTCTATGCCTGCCACTCGAAGGAGCATGACCTGTTGATCCTCACCGGTGACCAGCAGAGCGTGACCAACGAGGGGCATTATCTCATCGCTGAGACGCTGCTCGATATCGCAGAGCGGTACGGGGTCTCCCGGATTTATACGCTCGGCGGCTACGGTATCGGACACCTCGTAGAGCGGCAGAAGGTGCTCGGCGCTGCGAACGTCGTTGCGCTCGTTGAGGAGATGAAGCAGTACGGCGTGGAATTCAGGGAGGAAGAGCCCGGTGGGAGCATCGTCGGAGCTTCCGGTCTCTTACTCGGGCTCGGTAAATTGCGCCAGATTCCCGCGGTCTGCTTGTTAGGTCTCACCTCTGGCTATCTCGTTGATCCGAAGAGTGCGCAAGCCGTCCTTGACATACTGGTGCGTGCGCTGCATCTCGAGCTTGACACGCAGGCCTTGAAAGATCGTGCCGAGGAGATGGAAAAGGTCGTCGAGCGCTTGAAAGAGATGGAGCAAGCGCAGATGCCGCGAATGCGCGAGGAAGAACTCGGCTACATCCGATAATCTGCTTTCTTCCCCGGCTCAATGCGCTTATTCTAACGGTCTGGAGAAAAAAAGAGAAAAAGGGAAACCAGGGTGCTGTGCTTCGGTTCTGACGCACCCTGCTTTTATCGTTGCTAGACGGATTCTGAAGTGATTACCTTCAGCGAGGTCGGCATTTTGACCACATCGCCGATCTTGAGGCCCACCACGTACTCCAGTTCCTTCTCCTTCGCGATATCCACGATCCGCTGCGTGATCACGCCGTCGAAGACCACGCTGTTCGTATCATCGCTCGTCTCCTTCAACTCCTTTGCGAGATCTCGTACCGTGGTCTCCTTGAGGATGTTCTTGTCCTTGTCCAGGAGTCGAGCCTTAAAGGTGCCTTCAAGCTCGTCGAGATGTGATTGGAACGGGTTGGGCAGCTTTTCGCGCTCCTCTTTCGGCTCTTTCGTTCGCTTTCGCTGAATGACACGCTGCGATTCCCGTTCGGTCTCCTTCTTACCGTACTCCTGCTGCTCGACCGGCGTTTTGTTGTGCAGGGCTTTCGTTATCTCCTTGTAGCTCATGTCCTCGACGCTCCGGCCCTCGGGCGTCGCGGCAATATAATCGACGTCAGCGACCTGTAAGAGCTCCTTCAAGATGAGATCGCCGCCACGATCACCATCCACGAATGCGGTCACCGTCTTTCGCTTGCTCAATTTCGCGATCACCGGCGAGATGTTCGTGCCTTCCACCGCTATGGTATTCTTGATCCCGTATTTTAGCAGGTTCAGGACGTCCGCTCGCCCCTCCACAATAAGGATAGCGTCTGAGCTTTCCACGTTCGGGCCCGCCGGCAATCCCTTGTAGTTCGCGATCTCCTCCATTCGTACGGCCTGTTTCACCTCGTTCACCATCAACTCGCTCTCAATACCCTTCTCGACCGCTTCATGCAGGAGCTGCTTCGCCCGCTCCGTTATTTTCTTCCGCTTCGTTGCTCGAATATCCTCGATCTTCTGTACGGCTACCTTCGCTATACACGGTCCGACACGATCGATCGTCTCCAGAGACGCAGCCAGAATTGCGGTCTCCACCTTATCCAGGCCCGAAGGGATGAGGATCTCGCCACTGGACTTCCCACCTTTTGATTCCACATTCACCTCGATGCGCCCAATTCGGCTGCTCTTTTGCAGGTCGCGCAGATCTAGCTCTTCACCTAATAAACCTTCCGTTTGACCAAATATCGCACCCACCACATCGGATTTCTCCACGAAACCCTCCGCTGTGATGTTAGCATGAATGACATATTTTGTGGTATCTACATCATGCATCTTAGGCTCCTCCTTTGAAGTATCATCTTCGTGAGTCTTTTTGACGTTGCCATCGCTCTTTCTCTCTGGCACTCGGATTCTACTCACTATATATTCTTCTCTCTGATAAATAATAAATCTTGGAAGAAACCTCTCACCGCAAACGCGTGCAAAAATCGAGCTGGCGCCAATTAGGCTCAAGCATGGCTCTTTAGAGGATACCGGGTTCGGCATATTTTTTTGCTCTTGCTTCTGCCTTCTCGCCGACACCCTCAAAGGCAACCTCGAGATGAAGCAGATAGCGGCATACGGATTACCCCGTTGCTATTGTCGTCCAAGGCCTTTGCACCGGCAGCTCTTGTTCGACGAGCGTACCGCGGCGGGGATACAGCTACCCACTGACCAGTACCTCCCCCGCCTCTCGCTCATACACGTCTTTCAGATAAGCAGTTGTTCCCCGGATGATCCGGGTGATCGCATAGATGAAAAATATGGCGTACAAACTGCATGCACTGAAGAACAAAAGGAGAATAGATCTCAGCTCGCTTTGTAAACGGTCGAGATCCTCCGTTGTTTGTTCGTACAAAAACCGTTCGCCCGCCACGGTATACTTATCGGATGCTTCAGCGAGATTGCGCTCTGCGGTTTCATAGCTCGTAACAAAGGTATCGTAGTTATACGGGTTTACCAGGAGATACCAATCCCAAATTCTGGCCAAATCGTTCTCCTTACTCGTTGCTATACTCGTTTCCGCTCTGATGCGAAGATCTGTCGCATCACTCACCAGGTCATCGTGCTTGTTCATGAGCAAAGAGCTTTCGTAAACGTTCTCCAATCTCTTCTCTCTGTCGTTGAGCAGCCCGTAAAGCACCGCCGCATATTGATATGATAGCGCAGCATCGAGCACATTTTCGTCCTCGATTAACCCGCTGATATCATTGATTGCCAGCGCATACTCCACTGCTTTCTTCAAGGTCCAGCCACGTAACTCGAGCAGGTTCGCTTCGTCACGCAAAACCTCCTCGGTCGTCCTGCCCGCATCCGTTGCGATATTCGTTGCATAACCCGCTAGAGCTGCGTTTTCCAGATTTGAGTTTGATTCTATTGTGGCTGTTGCGACCGAAGCCGCGGACAAGCTCTCCACAGCGTTTCCATAGTTCGCCGCTTCAGTGAAGACAATACCGTCATTTAACGATGAGAGTAGCGAGAGCGTTCCTGTCATCAAAACCGGTATTTTACCCCAGTCTTCCGCACTTATCTCGCGGCTCTCCACCTCTTCAAGTAGTTCTATCCCCTGTGCTATGATCGATTCCGAAGAAGGATAAGCACGATACAGTGGGGTCTCTCGGAAGGATTGAAGCCCTTCTATCATCTTGCTGGTATTAATCGGAATAATCTTTGCCGTTACTGTTACCCGCTTCGCTGCGATCTGATACGCACCCACACTATACGTCCACGCATAATTCTCTGGCACCGCCTCTAAGCCTGGCTCGATCGTGATGGTAACGGTTCTTGATTCACCGGGCGGGATTTCCAAAAAGTCCAGCTCTTCTGTTAGCCAGTTCCCGTATGCACCGGTCTTCGAGAAGCGTACATTCCGCACCGGTTTATAAAGATAGGTCTCGGTTAACGTGATGCTGACGCTTTTCTGTTCATACCCCCGCTCCTGCAATTCAATGGACCCGAAATCAATGGTGGTCGGTGTGATCGTGAAGTCAACGGGCCATGTTATCACTATGGTGATCTCCGCTGTGTCACGACCGGCAGTAGCTCCCGCATCTACATACACACGCCCCTGGTATGTTCCTTCAGGAGCATCATACGGTGCAATGACACGGAGTCGAATGTTCTTACTGCTCTTTCCCGCAATTTCGTTCGGGGACTCAGCGATGGTGATGCTGATCCCGCCGCTGGGGGACTCTATGCTGCTGCTCACCCGCATGGTCTCGTCACCCTCATTTCGCACGCGTACATAGATATCCCGCTCGTATCTCGAAACAGTCCCCCTGGGCTTATCAAACGTTAGTTCCAGCCTTTCATCAGTAAGTGTGCCAAGCTTCGCGGGCAGTAACATATACACCTCTAGGGAGATCGAACTCTGACTTATGGTCGTATGACCGGTGGGAGTAGACAGGGAGAAGGTCCATGAATAATCGTTTTGAACCGGTGTTCCTGGCGTGAGCTGAAAGATGACCTCAGAGTATCCTCCTTTTGGGACCACGATGCTCGTTGGGCCTGTCACCGTCACCCAGCTATTTCCCCTGCTCTGTGCGAGGTTTACCCTAACGTCTTTATATCCATAGACCTCACGGAATCGAACGGTCTCCGCGGGTTTTTGGGTACGACTTACCCGTCCAAAATCGATTGAAGAAGGCGTAACTTCGATTCTCGCATAGTAGGTTATTGTTACCCGGACGGTGACGCGCTCTCCCCCAATATCCAGCGTAAATGTGTGTGTCTCGTCTTCACCAGATGGTGATGGTAACGCCGCAATGGTAAACTGAACGGTTTTTGTTGATTCAGCATCACAGGAAAAAGAAGAAGGCCCGGTGATGGTTATACGGGCTGGAGGAGTAGGAGAGATATCGATATCTCCACTTACTGTTGTATTTTCGTAATTAGTAATAGTGAAAGATACCGTTGCTGTATTATCCGCTACCTGACCGAATGAGAAAATTACATCTCTCTGTGAAGGACTCACTGCTATATCTAACGCACTCACCGGTAGCAGCAAAAATAATAGAATCGCGCACGAAAGAATTACCAGTACTGTCTTAATCAATAAGCGCTTCGCCCAATCTCGTATCATGCATATCACGATTCCATCGTTCAAAATTACGCCATAAAAAAACCACAAAGAAGGAAAGAATAAGGAGATATAGTGCTACTCCTTTGAGTATCTCGAGCATCAATTGCTGATAAACGGTTTTTATCTCCGACTCAATGCCGCCAAGATTCTCCAGTTCGTTATCCTGGTGTTTCTTATAGAGTGTCTGCGCGTGCTCAAACGAATCTTTCGCTTTCAGAATCTCAATGAACGCAGCACCAAAGAAACCGGATGAAGGACTTTGGGCGCTGATAAGGTGTGATCGTGCTGCGGCAACATACTCAGCGGCTCGTTCCATGTCGCGCTCGTATATCCATTCGTCTCTCCGTGACTCGAACTCCATCCTGCTGGCATCGCTTAGTGTATACACGCCGCCCTTTCTATATGAGCTCGAGCTGAGCTGCTCATACTCGATCTTCACCCGTGTTTCTTCTTCGATCTTTGAAAGCGCCTCAAAGAATTCACCTTCTCCGCGATAAAATCGCTCCAGCGCGAGCGCTGCAAGCACGGGTATCCCGTTTTCTTTTGCGGTTTCATAACGGTCGAGCATACTGATGGACGAATTTATTCGTTCTGCGAACTCACGTGCAGTTTTGTGGTCTGAAGGTTCTACGTTGTTACTCAAATCAGCAAGTTCTTCGAAGTCACTAATAATCCCGAGGAAGAGATCGACCCACTCCTTGGTAATGAATGTCACGTCATCGCCTTCCATGCTCTGGAGCACCGCCTGGATCTGGGTTTTTGCCAGATAGAGCTCCTCATAAACGCCAAAAACGCCGGCCTTTTCTTCCGTGTCCGTTGCCAGAAGTTCTGCAAGCAGCTCTCGCTTCAGCGCGTCTGAGCCAGCCGCGAGTGGTGAATGCAAGAACACGGGGACGGCAATCAGGATTATTGTTACGGTCAGCAGACTAACCACACGATGCGTGTCCATCAATAAGTATAAAGGCGCAAGGGCTATAAATGTTAAAAAGACATTATGACCCATCTCTTTATCGGGTTAGGAACAGCCGGGGAGGCCATCCTTGCTGCTTTGCTTGATTATAGAGCGGTGAAACGAGCCAGGCCTGTGGTGCTTACGGCCGACTTGGAGAACGAGCAGGATAATCGTACCGCGGAGACCATAAAGACCCTGAACGGTATTGATTTCGCTCTTATCTTCTCGGGCCTTGAGCAGAGCGACCTGACACCCCGTATCGCAGAGCTCCTGACCGAGCTCAACATACCGTGCTTGCTCGTGGGTGTGGTCCCCGCGAAGCGGCGGGAAAAGAGTGAGAAATTAACAGCTGCGTATCAATCGCTGGAACAGCTCGCAAAGCACGTGCGCACTGTTCTCATCGTTGATAATGAGCGGATTGCACACCTGCCAAATTATGAAGACTTCTACCCGGGCTACAACCGGTATATCGCCTCCTGCATCGCGGACCTCCTCGCAGGAACAGCAGCACCGGGCTCCGCTTCCACATCGGAAAGCAGTCCGGCTCTCCACTCGAGCGAGGTGTTCAAGCTGTTATCGTTCGATGATGAGCCCGGCTATGTGTCCTTGTCGCGAGCCTCGGAGCTGACCAAAGGGTTATGGGGCTATATCTTTCCCTTTCTGCGCCACAAACCACTTGACCTCAGAACACTGCTTCGCGTTTCCTTGGAGAAGTTCAGCGTTTCTGATATGCCGTTAGGCTGCGAGAAGTGCTTATCTATCCTGCAGGTCCCGGACTATTATATCAGCAGCAGGAATGTGGATCGAGAGCAGGTAGAGGAAGTCTTGCACGCGCACGCGAAGGAATACCGCTTGGCTGTATTTCCAACAAAGCGGAACATAGCTTCGATAACCAACTTATTCACCTTTAAGTTTGACCAACTGGAGCGATTACGCGAGATAAGGAGGATTGCGCATGAAACGGTATAGACTTATCGTTCCACTTGTATTTCTGGTATTAATTGCACTCGGCATCTTCATTCTCTTTAATACCGGATCTGACCTTGCCATAACCATTATTCTCTTGTTCATCCCCGCAATGATTGCAATCTCCTTTCTGGTACGATATCTCGTTACGGTACGCAAGAGGGGCATAACTGAACGGGTAATGGAGCGCGATGTCATGCGAATCGCCGATCGCTATAGAGAAGAGCGACGTATATTGTACGATTTTGAGCATAAATACGGGATAAGTACCAGAGAATTCATGGAAGAGCTGAGTAAGGTAAAGGAAGGTCTGCTTGAGCTGGGATGCGAAGTGAACGGAAGAACAAAGATAGACCGCGTGAAGCTCAGGAAAGTCGTTTTCGCCGATATAGAGTGGGCGAATAAACTCTTTGAGGGCATAAAAGACCGGCACGAGGTCGTGCTGTACTCCCGCATGATGGATAAAAGCTCGGAATATCTGGGACAGCTAAAAGAGCTTGAAGTTGCAGGCTACCCGAATATACAAAGTCAGATAGAGCGGCTGGAGTCGAAACTGCGGACCGGGGAGCGAATCATCGTGGATTCGCTCGAGCTCTCCTTATTTATGAATGACGTTGGTTCGATCCTGGAAGAAGCGCTTCGAAGTGCGCTACATGAAGCACATCGCCTGGAAGTTGTAGGACGGGAGATAGCGAATGTGGACACCTCACGGATCAGAACGGATATCAAAATCGTCGAGCACAGCATAGAGCATGAGAATTACGAAAATGCAATACGAGTATTAAAGAGCATGATTGAGCGATTAAATGCTCTCTTGAAAGACGCGTTTGAGCAGTACAAGGCAGAGGTTCTTGAGCTGACAATCGCCGTTTTTGAGCTGCTCGATACAAGTGAAGATAAAGCTGAGGTGGGAGCACTAAAAACGAACATAGCAGCCTGCATGTCCCCCTCGGAGATCGCAAAGCTGCGCGAGTATGGTGACGCGCTCATAAGAAAATCTATTGCCACGCTGGAGAAGGTATACCACCAGATTTTTGAGCTGGAGGCGGAAATAGCGGAAGCAAACCCTCCAACAGAGGTCTACCCGGTGGAATATTGGTCCAAGAATAAGATGGAAGAGGTTGAAGAGCTCAAATCGGCAGCAACAACTGATGTAAAAGGCTTCATTCGCCGATACCGGCTATTAGCCGCCGACGCGCATTCACGTTTGCTCTATGATACCGAGCGGCTGAAGCGTATAACGGAAGAACTCCAAAGCGCTCCCTCTGACAAAACAACAGAAGAGGATACCCCGGGGAAGTAATGCGGTTACCGTGTCCGTCTCACCGGCAGAACACACCCCCTCCGCTGCGCAGCTCGGGTAGCTTGCCACTACAGAGCTTGACGCCAGAGCACGAAAAAAGCGGGATAAGCAGTTCCTGTGAGGATAGAACGGTGAGTTGAAGGCGCGACGAGGGCATGAAAGCGTGGCAAACGCGCGGATGATACCCGAGGCCCCTGAAGGGTACAGTAAGGGGGGTACATTAAAATACTCATACGGGCTATAGTAAAAAGAAAGAGGTATTGGATATGGACCCTACGAGTATAGGCATCCTGATTGTTGTCTTATTGCTCATCATCGAGATAGTAGTGATGCTCTTGAAGCTCAAGGTGGACAAGATGCTGCTGCTCATGCCGCTCATCGGAGTGGTCTTCGCAGTTATCTCCTTTGCCTTGAACTCATACCGGGATCGGTTACTTTCCTCCCTATCTGGCTATGCACCGTCTATCGTGATTTATGGCATATTAGCCGTGGGCGTCATCTTTGGCCTGGTCGGCGTTGCAATATGGTTCAGGGGCGAAAAAGAAGCGAGGAAGCTCGCTTCAACGGCAAAGAGCATTGATAGCGCGATCGCGGGGATTGAAAGCGACATACGGGGGAGTGGGATGGATATAGAGCGGTTCGAGGAGGAGATGGGCTCCATCAAGACCAAGGTGGAAGAATACGAAACGAAAGAGAAGGGGGTATGAGCTTGCGAGATGGAGAAGGGCGAAGATACTGTTAACAGGATTGTCATAGGAATTGGCGGCCAGGGGAGTACCATCGTCAATAACATCCTGCGAACCCTGAAAACCAAGGCCGAGAAAGTCCCTAAGAATCAGGAGTTCTTGATCATCGATACCGATCAGGCTTCTGCAAGCGCATGCACCGAGGTTGAGGAGCGGAAGAAGATCATCCTTAATAGACCGGATACCATCTTGATGAAGAACGCCAATCGGTGGCTTCCAGACCCGTATCTCTCAGCCGCTGGTGCCGGGTGCGGACAGCACCGGATCTACGGGCGCGCGATGTATAATGTGCACCGGGAGCGGATATTCAGTGCGATCGGCACGGCAGCCTCGGAATTGAGGAACCGAACGGGCGGCAAGGACTTTTTTGTCATTATGGTCTGCGCATTCGGCGGCGGAACGGGCTCGAGCATGCTGCTCGACGTGGCCATTGATATCCGGGATTGGATATCAAAACAATTTGGATCCGAGCCGGTGATCTTTGGCATTGGTATTCTCCCGTCCAGCAAGGAATCTGCGCTCCCGACCGCTAATGCGCTTGGCACCATGAAAGAGCTCCATTTCCTTATGTCACATACCGAGGACATCGTTGTCGAAGACAAGAATTATTCTAACCCCTTCAAATTGTTCTTCCTGCTCGGCAGAGACCTTCAGGGACAGAACCGTGATGATGAGCTGGAGCGGGCGATACCACGCTTCCTCCTCGACCTCGGGTTCCTCCCCGGGGGATCAGTTGAGACGAAGGGCAAGTGGCTCGACCTCAATGACCTTCAGAACAGGGCACGCGGTTATGAGAACCGGTTTGATTCTCTCGGGTACTATGAGTGCGTATTCCCCACGGAGAAATTGTTCTTGCTCTATGACATCGAGGATGAGACGCCGGGGGTTCGGCAGCGATTGGTGGAGATAGAGGCAAAGATATCTGATATCCGCGGTAAGATAGATACGGAACGGGGCGAATTAGAGCGGTTTGAAGGGCGGATACGGGACGTTCAGCGCGAGATAGAGAGCTACGAGTCAGCGTCGGGGATGTTCACGCATGCGAATGTAGGGGCAACAGCTGATGCCAAGGCGAAGGTTGAAAGGGCGAGGAAGAAGATATCGAGTTTGAAGGAAGAGGTCTTCGATCTTGAGATTCGGGCCAGCGATGCGGAAGAGGAGAAGCGAGGTACCGAACGGAATTTAGAGCGCTTGGAGGCGCTTAAGAACAAACTACTCAGGGATATAACCGCACCGCTGAACACCAGAAGCTACCATCAAATCGAATTATCAGAAGCGGAGATAAGAAGCTTAAAGAAGAGCAGGGAAGACCTTAAAAATCTCTCATTCTTCGAGATTATGAAGAAACTCGGTCGCGAGGAGGAGTTCTTCCGATGGACGCATTCGCCCATCAACGAGGGCGATGTTATCTTCAACCCCATGGTGAACTACCGGCATTCTATCGAGAGCACCATGGCCTCCAGGTACGTTGATATTCTTCACGATTACGGCTTCCTCGCTCTCGACGCGCTGGGCAATATCGTGAACGAGGAGGAGAAGTTCGGGCACTTTATCGCTGTATTGAGCACCAGAGCGGACAATTTTGATGACGCGCGGCTTGGCGGAGGCGCGTTTAAAACCATGGTAACAGAACGATTTGCCAAGGATGCAGATGTGCTGAAATTGGATACACCTGCACGCTCGCACAGCTTTGCCCTGTACACGCTCATGATCGGGCTGCAACCCTGGGCGCCAGGACCCGGGCTCCCGCCACGACTGCGTGAATTGGAATGGCTTGAAAAAGCGTATAATGAGAGTGATTTCATTCGCTTGCAGCGGCATCACTCGCTCTTCTATGGTACCCCGAAACCATTCTCTATAATCTCCGGTCTCCCGTACATGCCGGGCGCAGACGATAAAAACAGGGATATCGTTACCACGTACTGGAAGAATTACGAGGTGCTGGAGAAGGATGCCATCTGGAACAACGTGCCCATCGTGCTTGCGCAGTGCTTGAAGCTCTTCGACGATTTGCTTACCGGCTTGAATAAGGCCGAGGATATCAAGAATATGCGCGTTCCTGATCCTGAGAGCTATTCACTAGCGAATCTCACCATGCTGGTGCACGGACTTGAATCTGCCAGTAAGAGCATGGAAACCATGAAGCGATGGACCAAAGATGCGGAGAGAGGATTTGTGCATCTGAAGAACGAGCTTGACGAATTGATCGCGAAATTACGGGGCTTGGGTGCTGCTACCCCGGCTGAACCGAAAACGGAGAAAATGCGGAGAATGATTGATGACGCAGCACGTAATATGGAGATATTAATCGACAGAATTGAAGAGCTCTCGAACCGGTTCAGTGATGATATAAAAACGGTTATTGACAACTCGATGGTCTTCCTCGGCAAAATCCCTTCTGGGGATACCACACCAAGCGTAATCCGCCACATATCCAAGGCAGAAGCGGAGATCGCGAAGCTACGTGAGGACAGTATGAAGGTAGCAAAGGGGATCAGAGACATGGGTGGCCCGCTTGCACTCCTGTTATCATCATTAAAAGAATTGAAAAAGATCACCGAACCTAAGGCATCAGTACCAGGTGTCGTTGGTGTGGAGCGTGAGGAAAAGAAGAAGAGTGTCGAGCTGCCCGATCTCTCACTCGATATGCGGAGGAACAAACAATGAGCAAGCAACGATTGTGTGTTCTGGCACTCGTCGCGTTTTCCTGCACCTTTCTGTTAATAGCTGGTGGAATCGCATCAGCGCAGCAGGACGTGCTGAGGCTGGACGAGGACGCATCATATGTCCTTAATTTGGAAACGGGGAGTAAGCAGACCTACGTTGGGTTTTTGAATAGCAGGCAATATGAGGGCGCACGGCTGGAATTCGACATATACGTGAGCAAGACAGGAAACCCTATTCTCGATACTTACGTTCTGGAATTGCGGACAAATCTCGATAACCCGGAATGGAAGGTTGGTGATGATATTTATCATGCGGCGAATGTGCTCGTCTGGAAGGGTGCGGAAGCGCATGAAGCCCTGGTCCCGACGATTGTGCTCTCCGGTGATGTGCCCAAGCCGATAAAGAAGATCACGGAGCCCGGGTTCGAGGCCTATGACATTTACGGCATTGGCGAAGGGGAAGTATATGTCGAGCTAACGGTGGGAACGACGCGAGACGGAACAACGTTAGAGACCATCATACAGAAATTAGAGCCGGCGATGACCTTCTTCTCAACAACCGAAAAAATCCAGGATGCACAGAGCGAGATCGAGCAGAATTTGGAAGAGGCACAAGGTAAGATCGGCGAAACTGATCTGGAAGAGGATATACGGCGATTGGCCGAAGAAGGGCATCCCGGTTGGGCATCCGTCCTGTCCGAGCATTATAATGAGCTCTCAGTCCAGGCAGAGCCGCCACCACTCATGCTCTATGCTATGCTCTCGATTCTCCTCGGACTGGTTTTGGGCGCCGCATTTGTGTACTTCTATCTCTCGCGAGGCGCGGGTAAAGGCGTGGACGTGAGTCAGATTTCAGCGGAGTTGAACGATACGTCAGGGCGACTAGAAGAAAAATCAAGCTCACTTAATACGTTATCAACAAAATTCGCGCGGAGTGAAGACGAGGAGAAGCGGAATGTTGCTCGGGAATTGATAAAGATACGGGCAGGATTGAGTGAGATCTCAAACGATATACGGACGATTGCTGATAAGATTAAGGGCTCGCGATGAGGGTTGCTGTGTGTCCTGATGTTATAACGCGATAAAAAGTCTGGTCGCAAAACATAATGGACGGCATCCGGCAGGCTCTTGCCGAGATCGCGGATCAGATAACTCAACGGTGGACCGCCGCTAAAAAAAAAAATCACCTGCCTGCCCGGTGAGAGGTTTATAGGTTATCAACGAAATAAATAGGTATATCGCGAGCGCAGAAGAAATTTCAGACTTAAGAGCTGAGTACATGATGAAGCGAATTGCCGTTTTAACCACCGGCGGCGATGCCCCGGGAATGAATGCCGCCATACGGTCGGTAGTACGCACCGCTATCTATCACAACGTAGAGGTACTGGGTGTTTTCCACGGCTGGAGTGGTTTGATCAACGAGGAGTTAAAACTACTGGATCGTCGCGCAGTTTCTGGCATTATCAATCAGGGAGGGACGATATTACGAACCACACGGTGCCGGGAGTTTCATACAGAAGAGGGGAAGCAGCGGGCGTTTGAAACAATTAAAAGACATGCTATTGATGGTATGGTCGTCATCGGTGGAAACGGCAGTTTTGCTGGAGCACACGAATTTTTTAAAAGATACAACGTGCGGTGCATCGGTGTCCCGGCATCCATTGATAATGACATAAACGGTATTGACTTGACCTTCGGTGCTGATACTGCAGTTAATACCGCTTTGAGTGCCATTGACAATATCAGAGATACATCCACCAGCATGGAGCGGATTTTTGTGATTGAAGTAATGGGCAGGAATACCGGGTATATCGCGCTCACCGTAGCACTGGCTGGTGGTTGCGAGGATATAATCATTCCGGAGAGGTCGTACGATCTCGAAGCTATCTGCCAGGATATAGCTCGGGGGAATGCACGAGGCAAAGCCAGCTGGATCATCGTGGTTGCGGAGGGTGCCGCATCTGCAACAGAGATTGCCCGTAAAATCACCGATAAGACCTCACTGGAGACGCGACCGGTAGTTTTAGGGCATATCCAGCGGGGCGGCAGGCCAACAGCGTACAGCCGTGAATTGGCCTTGCGGTTGGGCTATGAAGCTGTAATTCGCCTCTTAGCTGGAGAGTACGATGAGGCCGTCGGGATATCAGGTAATAAGATAGTTACGGTAAATCTTGAATTGGCGATTCAGAAAAAATCGCTGGATGTGGAACGTATCTACAAGCTGATTCGTATTCTGACGTAGGGGGAGAAAGAGCATGGATGGAAAACCGCACGAGATCGAGCAGCGGGTTATGGATATTATCATGGCTGATACGGTCGAAACAAAGAAACGACTAGCCAAACGGATTTTTGATAGCGCGTATAAGCGCGAGATATTCCCCGCCAGTATTCACGAGTTCTATATGGCACGGGGGAGAGGTGAACTGAGCGGATTTACCGTGCCCGCAATAAATCTGAGGAGTATGACGTATGATCTGGCGTGTGCTCTCTTCAGGGTGGCCAGGAGGAATGATTGCGGGGCATTCATCTTCGAGATTGCACGGTCAGAAATTGGTTATACTGCCCAGCCACCTGTTGAATACGCCGCGGTGGTTCTGGCGGCAGCGATAACCGAAGAATACTCGGGCCCTGTTTTTATTCAGGGTGATCATTTCCAAGTAAAGGCGAATAACTTTAAAGAAAACCCGGACAGAGAAATAGCGGGTTTGCGGGCATTGATCGCCGAGGCGATCGGCGCAGGGTTCTATAATATCGATATCGATTCATCGACACTGGTGGATTTATCGAAACCGGATGTACAGCACCAGCAGAAGGCTAATTATGACGTATGCGCACAACTCACACAGTTTATCAGGAGCATGCAGCCGCACGGAGTTACCGTTTCTGTTGGCGGTGAAATAGGTGAGGTGGGACGTCAGAATTCCACGCCTGAAGAGCTTCGTGCATTCATGGCAGGTTATAACGAAAGACTGCACCAGGGCGTAACCGGCATCAGCAAGATCTCGGTGCAAACGGGGACTTCCCATGGCGGGGTGGTCTTACCGGATGGATCGATCGCTCAGGTAAAACTCGATTTCGATACCTTGAAGACCTTATCCAGGATTGCGCGCACAGAATACGGCCTTGCCGGCGCCGTGCAGCACGGCGCATCGACGTTACCGGCAGAGGCATTTCATAAATTTCCCGAATGCGAAACAGCCGAGGTGCATTTGGCCACGGAGTTCCAGAATATGCTTTATGAATCTAAGCATTTCCCGGCTGAACTCAAGGCAAGAATTTATGAGTGGCTCAGAACAAATGCAGCACATGAAGCAAAGGCCGCTGAGACAGAGGAGCAGTTTTTTTATAAAACGCGTAAAAAAGCACTCGGTCCATTCAAAAAAGAGATTATGAGCCTGCCAAGAGATGTACGTGATGCTATTGCAGCAGAAATAGAGACTAAATTCGAGTTCATATTTAAGCAGCTCAACGCCGTCAATAATCACGATATGGTGAATAAGTACGCGACTTTGAAACAGGAATAATACCATGGAATTGAAGGTAAATAGTGTGGCTCAGCGCGTACGGTCAAAGCGTACGCGATCGAATAAGCGAAGTGAGAGACACGTTCAAAATTAACGGACCGATTCCAATGGGTCGTGCCGCCGGTCGTACCCCACGGCACGGGCGCTAAGCCCTGAATTTTGTTTCTCCGTATGGGGCAGAAATTCGTAGTGCGGTATAGTAAGGGCGCCTTATATCCTGATGTCGCTGATTATCTCCTTCAGCGCCTGCGCGGAACGGCGGAGTTGCTCCTGCTCGGTCGGGGAGAGATCGAGCCGTAGAATTCCTTCCACGCCGCGGCGGTTCACGATTGCCGGAACACCCAGGCAGACGTCGTTTATGCCATAATAATCGTGGATAAGCGTGGAGACGGGGAGCACGGAATTCTCATCTCGCAGGATGGCAGCCACGATCCGAACCAGCGCTAGTGCTACGGCGTAATAGGTGGCGCCTTTTGTCTCGATGATCTTGTAGCCTGCGTTCTTCACCTCCTCGAACAGAGCCCCCAATTCCGTCTTATAATCGCACTGCATCTTACACTGGGGGCAGTACCGGGGGAAGAGCATCCCGCCTATATTCGCATGGCTCCAAACCGGCAGCTCGGTGTCGCCATGCTCGCCAATAATATACGCATGCACGTTCCGCGGATCCACGCGGCAGTGCTGGCTGATGAGGAACCGGAACCGGGAGCTGTCCAGGACCGTTCCTGAGCCGATGACCCGCTGCGATGGAAAACCAGATAGGTTTATCGTAAGATACGTCAGCACATCCATGGGATTGGAAACCACCAGCAGAATGGCATCTCCCTCCTGCTCCGCTATGTTGGGGATAATCTGCTTGAAAATCGCAGCGTTTCTCTGCGTTAAGTCTATCCGCGATTCGCCTGGCTGCTGTCGGGCCCCCGCAGTGATCACCACGATGTCCGCATCTTTGCACCCTTCGTAGCCCGCGGCATAGATGCGCACCGGCTGCACAAAGCTGGCACCATGGTTGAGATCCATGCATTCCCCTTCGGCCTTGTTTATATCTCGCCCGATGAGCACAATCTCACGCGCGAGCCCGCTGATCATCAAGGCGAATGCGAAGGCACTGCCGACGTTTCCCGGGCCCACGATCGCCACTTTCGAACGCGTCGTCTGCATTGTTACCACGCTCTCTTTCAGAGGTGTGATATCGCCCTAGGAGGGCGTATAGACCTTTGTCTTGCTTTCCCAGCTCTCTCGCCACTCGATCTTCTCGATGCGTATCTTGAAGAGGCAGAACTCCGCAGACCCGTGGCCCTCAGGAAAGAACCGGGACAGATCCAAGGGGGCTATCTTCCACACCCGCTTCTTCTGATCCAGATCATCGATTGGTTCTGCCTCACCGGTGACAATCGCAACCTTAGCGCCGCCGGGGTGCTCCACAAAGGAGAGGGCAATCCGGGGATTCGCCGTGATCTCCTGCACCTTTCGCGAGCTGCAGTGGGTCGCGACCCAGAGGGAGAGGTCGGGCTCCACGATGGGCGCCACCGGTCGAACTCGCGGCTGGGAGCTGTCACAGGTGGCAAGGTGCGCGCCAAAGTAGTTCTTCTTCATGATCTCCACTATTTTTGACTTTTCTGCTTGAGTCATTTTCACTCATTTCTTCCAAATGGGGGTGGTTATGAGCGAAAGAATTTCCATGTACAATTACCCCCGTTACTACGTCTAATAGATCGTTACGTACATAAGCTTTTTACCCTTTTAACAGCCAGTACACCTCCGCGAAAATGGGATTCAAACACCGCGCGATCGACTGAAGATGCAGGAAAAACGCCTGCAGCCGAATTTATAAAAAAAACATAGGCACCTATTTGCGCTGAAAAAATGGGCTCGATGCGATTCGAACGCATGGCCTCCGCCTCGTGAAGGCGGTGTCATAACCAACTAGACCACGAGCCCTCCCCTTCCCGCTTCTTTACTTGAAGATACATCAGGAGACAACTTTAAATAATTTTTCTTTTGTGTGTGTATGCTCTATGGGTATGATGAGGGCGAAATAGAAAAGCAATCGCAGTGCAGGGCTTTGAGCAAAACATGAAGTTCGAGATGATTACGGGCGGCATTTGCGCGGTCAAAGGCGTCAGCGCGTATGGGCTCAAAGACGGGAAGTATGGCTTGACCTTAATAGCGGGCAAAGGCACCGCTGCGGGTGCGTTCACGGTCAATAAGCTGCGAGCGGCGCCGACTGAGTTCACCGCGAAGCAGATCGCTCGCGGTCGGTTGAGCGCGATCATTGCGAACAGCGGCTGTGCCAACTGCTTCACCGGCGAGCAGGGAATGCGGAACGCAGAGCGGATGGCAGAGCTTGCAGCAACGGCATTGCAGGTACCGAAAGCCGAGGTCGCGGTGCTCTCAACCGGCTCGATAGGCACGCAACTCGATATGGCGCTGATCGAGCGGCAGCTCGGAACGGTCCTCGAAGGCGTGACCATCGAACCGGAAGGGAGTATGGCCGCAGCGCGAGGCATCATGACCACCGATACCTTCCCCAAAGAGGTTGCAGTACGCCTCGAGGCGGAGAGCGGCGAATCAGTGGTCATTGGCGGCATTGCGAAAGGCTCGGGCATGATTGCGCCCCACATGAACACGGCCACTATGCTCGCGGTACTTTACACCGACGCCGCTGTCGCGACCGATGCGTTGCGGAGCTGTCTCCAGGACGCGGTTAACGACTCGTTCAATATGGTCATTGTGGATGGCGATATGAGCACGAACGATTCCGTCTTGGTCGTTGCAACCGGCCAGCGTGGACCGATCGGTATAGAAACGTTCAGAAACGGTTTAACGGTTGTCTGTAAGGCGCTGGCGAAGCTGATGGCGCGCGACGGTGAGGGCGCGACAAAGTTCGTTGAGGTACGGGTACGCGATGCGCCGTCCGTTGCGGACGCCCGAGAAGCTGCGCGAGCGATCCTCAGGTCACCGCTGGTGAAGAGTGCGATCTTCGGCGAGCGGATAGACCTTGTCTGCGGCCGTACGATTGCGGCACTTGGTAGCGCGTGCATCACCGGCGAACTTGACCAGAATAAGCTCGCAATCGGTATAAAGAGTGAGACCGCTGAGGTGCTTGCCGTGCAGAACGGCCAGTTCCTGAAGCTCTCTGAGTCCGAACGGGCTATCATGACGGCAAAGGAGCTCTTCTTGACCGTGGATTTCGGGACAGGGGGCGGCGCGGAAGCCACCGCGTGGGGCTGCGATTTGTCCTATGACTACGTGAAGATCAACGCCGCGTATTAAGGTTACCGGTGCAGCGACGCTGTCCAGGCGCGGACATTTCGGCGAGCCGCTTCGGCGATGTGCTCATAAAGGCTGTTACCGTACGCATCCATGCTCACCACAAGCGGCCCGAAATTTTCCACACGGAGTTGCCAGACCGCCTCGGCCAGCCCCAGATCTTCCCAGTAGACCGCTTGCACTTCTTGGACTTGCGTAGCAGCTAACACAGCCGCACCGCCGGTCAGGGCGAAGTAGACACAGCCATACCGCGCCAGTGCCGCTTTCGTCGCGCTGCCCATGCCACCTTTTCCGATGAGCCCGCGGACCTGAAGCTGTTCGATGATCTCGGGCGTAAGTGCCTCCATGCGCGTGCTCGTGGTCGGGCCTGCAGCAATAATCTCCCACACGCCATCGCGCATCCTCACTACCGGCCCGCAATGGTACAGTATCGCGCCTCGGGGTATCGGGATCTCCGCGTTAGCGCCGCGGCGCGCGAGCTCGATAATGCGTTGGTGCGCCCTGTCGCGTGCCGTGTAGACCTCGCCACTGAGGTGCACGATATCACCGACCCGCAGCCGCTTTACCGCCGCTGCCGTCACCGGCGTGATCACGTGTTTCATAAACTTGTTCTCTCTAACAACGCTCCGTCTGCTTCAACCTTTATTAGATTTCGCACCTCTTAACACTAACCCATCACGAGCGAGCCTCACATGAAGGAGCACGAGAATGCAGCGGAGAATGAGCAGTTGCGCGCGGCGAACAAGCCGAACGAGCTTGCTCTGGAGTACCATTCACGGTACACCGGCAAGATAGAGATCGGGCTGAAAGCGCCCGTTACCAGTTACCATGATTTCGCGATCTGGTACACGCCCGGCGTCGCGGTTCCCAGTCGTGCAATCCATGAGCACCCGGAGTATGTGTACGAGTACACGAACAAGGGGAACTTCGTGGCTATCGTTACCGATGGTACGCGCGTGCTGGGTCTGGGAGATATGGGCCCAGAAGCGGCGCTGCCCGTGATGGAGGGCAAAGCCATGCTCTTCAAATATCTCGGTGGTGTTGATGCATTCCCCCTCTGCCTGGCCACAAGGGACATGGAGGAGATTATCACCGTTGTGAAGGCGCTCGCACCCACCTTTGCTGGCATCAATTTAGAGGACATTGAGAGCCCGAAATGCTACGAGCTGCTCGAGCGGTTACAAGAAGAGCTCCCGATGCCCGTGTGGCATGATGACCAGCAGGGCACAGCGCTCGTGATCCTCGCGGGCTTGCTCAACGCGGTGAAGCTCGTGGGCAAGCGGCTCGACCAGGTGACCGTATCACTCATCGGCGCGGGCGCGGCGAATATGAATGTCGCGAAATATATGCACCTCGCCGGCGCGCGCTGGGAGCATATGATCATGGTGGATAGCAAAGGGATCTTGAACCCGGCGAGAACGGACGTGCGGGCCAATGCGCGGAAGTGGGCGATTTGCCAGCAGACGAACCGCGAGGGGCGAAGCGGTGGTATTGCCGAGGCCATGCGTGACACTGACGTGTGCATCGCGCTCTCGACACCCGGGCCGGGGGTGATCCGGAAGGAGTGGGTCGCACAGATGGCCGACGACGCGATCATCTTCGCCGCCGCAAATCCCGTCCCCGAGATCTGGCCCTGGGAGGCGGAAGAAGCGGGCGCGCGGATCGTCGCCACTGGGCGGTCAGATTTCAAGAACCAGATCAACAATTCGCTGGGGTTCCCCGCGGTCTTCCGGGGCGCTTTAGACGTGCGTGCGACGCGCATCACGGATGAGATGTGCATCGCGGCGGCTGGTGCGATCGCGCGCTATGCGGAAGAGCAGGGATTGCAGGAGGACGCGATTATTCCGAGCATGGAGGAGCTCGAGATGTACGTGAGCGAGGCATGCGCAGTCGGTCTGAAAGCGATCGAGCAGGGCGTGGCGGACCGGAAACTGAGCGCGGCCGCGGTGGAATCAGCGGTACGAGCGCACCTGTATCACGGGCTGTCGAAAACTTTATAAGGTCACATACCTATCTTTACTTGTAGCACCGGCGTCGACTTCGATTACGGGGATACCCAG
>JAFGKP010000011.1 GCA_016928455.1 Methanomicrobia archaeon | reverse complement strand
GAGATTATTGTTGATCTGTACCCGACCGAAGAGATCGTCATCGAGAATTACAAGCGGCATGCATGGGCACACCAACCCGAGCAAAGGACGATGATGCCTACGTAAAGACTGAACGGGCAGGAATGGACGGGCACGCAGAGACAAGAATACCCATTTAGAACGGCTTACCACCGGAGAGAAGTTGTACTTTCCACGTTAGCGAAGATATGAATCTGCAGGTACTTCTATATTCGTCCTCGCACTGAGCGTGAAAAAGAGACGGAGGGAGTGAACGCTCTCCCTCTTTTTCCCGTTCTAGAACCACTGTATCCACTCGTTGTTGGTAATCCTATTCCGGTAGTATCAGCCCGGTACACCGCCAGTTCACGTCCGCCGTCTTTGTGGTGATGTTCACAACGCAGGCGGGGTTGCAGCCTTCTTTGGGCTCGTAGGGCTCGAGATCGAGCCACCACGTACCTGTTACTGCGTTGCAGAAGGCGTTCGTCGTTATCATGCCTATGGTACTGCACTCGCTTGCCGCCGCGATCAATAACGCTTCAGACAGGTTCATGCTCTCGCCGGTGCCGGTAACGCAGACGGTTTGCTGGGTCTCGTTGCCTTCCTCAGATCCAGGCGGTAATAGCCCGGTACAGCGCCAGTTGATCTCCGCGGTTCTGGTATCCTCGGAGACGACGCAGGCAGGGTTGCAGCCTTCTTTCTCGGTGAACGGCTCGAGATCAATCCACCACGTGCGCGTATATTCGTTGTAGACGTAGGTATCAGTCAGCGTTCCTTCCTGTACGCAGGTGCTGTTCTCTGCGATTGCACGCGCCTCGTCGTACGTCAGTGGCTCAAGACCGCCCTGCGCATATATGACGTCAACGACCACCCAGTTATCGAGTGTTACGGTAACCGTCGCCCGGTCGATCCTTGATGGATCTTTCTCAGACGTTAGGAAGAACTCGAGCTCGACCTGCCAGCAGCCCGGGCAGCGCGCCTGCAGAACGTTCGTCACCGTCAGATCTCGACCCTCGTACGTCTGATACGCATCCATGTTCAGCACGTAACTCCGCGCGATCTCTCGTGCCTCAAGTTCCTCGCGACCCGGTATATCCGCAATCTGTGCTTGAGTGAGCATGTCCCACTGCTCGTCGAGCGTTGCAGACGTCACCGCTCCCTGATTCACCACCACCTGTGCGGTGTGCGGCGTGATCACCTGTGCGAGCACCTGTCCCGTGCGGTTGCCGTAGCCCGCATGCCGTGACGTGAACTCGAAGACGAACAGCCAGCAGCAGGGGCACCGCAACGGCTCTGACCGATTGAAACGCAGATCAAAGCCGTCATACTGGTAGGTCGGGGAATTCTCGACGAACACGCGTGCGATCTCTCTGCTTTCCGCTTCCGTAAATTCCTTACCGCTCGGTGATGGGGAAATGCCGTACTCCTCAAGATCCTCGATCCTTTCGATACTGGTGGTCCAGAAATCGTTCGCCGCGCGGTGCACGCCCGCGCTCTTCAGCTCGCCCTTGACGAGCACCCAGTCACCGTTCTCGATTTCCTCCACACTCACCGCAGGCCGTTCGGTACCGTCATCTTCGACCATCAGGTCATACCAGACCTGAACGGTCTCCCCGCCCGATGAGAGTTCGAAGCAGGGGCAGAGCAATTCGCCCAGGAGCGCAACCTGACCATAAACGGTTACTTCAGTATCATATATGGGATCCGCTAACAACGCTGCTACACTCATCGTACCCGCAGGTCGTTCCGGCCCCGGGGCGATACAGCCCACCATGAAAAGTGTTCCGATCAGAACACAGAACACCGGAATCGGCGTAAGCTTTGCGTATATACCTTCTAACCTTTCCTTTTCGTTTTCCACTACGTTCTTTTCGTGCTTCATACTACGTTTTACTCACCATTTTTCGCTTTATTTTGTATGCAGTGGTTCGTTTCTCAGATTATAAGGCTTTGCTAAGCTACGAACGGGTTCGTAGCCACGGAAAAGGCTATATAACCCCTCACGCAAGGTTCTTACAACGCGCGCCGATAGTGTGTGGCGCGCAGAGCACAAGTAATAGTAACAGAACGTAGGAGGTGAAAGTAAAAATGAAGAAACTGGGAACGATAAGCGTAATCGCAATACTGGTCGTCTGTCTGGCGGCGGTCGGCTGTCTGGGCACGAGCTCGGAGGGCAATGCCGCGAACGCAGCGGGCAATACCACCATCGCCGTATCAGGCACGGGAGTCATTGAAGCTGCGCCGAACAAGGTGACGGTGAATTTGGGTGTTGAGACGCAATCTGAGAATGTGACCGATGCGCTGGCGCAGAACTCGGCCAAGATGGATGCGGTGATCGCGGCACTGGCAGCAGCGGGCGTGCCTAAAGACGACCGTGAAACGAGCTATTTCCGGATATACCCGGTTACGGACTACGAGCGGCCAGGTGAAGGAATCCTGGGCTACCGAGTCACCAACGAGATAACCGTCGAGTTGCGTGACCTGGATAAGGTGGGACCCGTGATCGACACGGCCGTCTATGCAGGTGCTAACACGGTGAATCAAGTTGTATTCGGGCTGACCGAAGAGCGAGAGCGGGATCTGCGACAGCAGGCGCTCACGGAGGCATGCGCGGACGCACGGGCGAAAGCGGACGCACTAGCTAGCGGGCTCGATCTGCAGATCGTCGGCGTCGCCACGGCCACTGAAACGGGGGTGTATAGCTACCCGTATCGCGCGGGCGGCTACGATGAATACGCTAAGTATGCCGCAGCACCGACGGTCGCGCCCACACCGATTGAGCCGCAGGACGTGACCATCAGCGCATCCATCCAGGTCGAATACCGATGCTTATAGGCACACCACGAATGGGTTCTTGAAACGTGAGCTTTTGAAACGATAAAAAGCTGGGCGTAGCCCGAATACGAGCAGGGCTACGTTCCTTCTCTTTTTATGATTACTGAGTTATAGTGAGCGCGTTGAGCGCATTTCCTGCAATGGTTGCGGTGTTTTAGAGACCCTTCCAACCTTCCTGCTCGAGCTTCAGGAACCGCTGGAGCGCTTCCGGATCCATGATGACGACCTCAAACGCGACCTCAGCGCCCAGCTTCTCCAGAGGCTCCTGCAACGAGTTCATGAGTATCTGTCGGATCGGCACGGGCACGCCAACGAACGGTAGCGCCAGCGTGATCGTGACCTTATTCCCGTCGACCTTCACGTCCTTTGCAATGCCGAGCTCGACCAGCGTCCGATCGATTGCAGGGTGTTTGACCGGCGCGATCGCTGCACGGGCTTTCTCTTCCGTTAATGCTTCTGCCATGCTTCCTTTTCGCCTCCTCCTTACCTCGCTCCTCACTAAAGTACCGTAGGGTATAAAAGGGCGACAGAGAACATAAACGTTGGCTCAGCTCCCTGAGAATTCGTATTGTGAACGTAAATGCGCTTTCAGCTCCTTCACGTGCCCCTGCGCCTTCGCCCAGTAGTACGCGGCATGTTCCCGTATGCCTGCGATCTCGTCAATCGTGAGACTGCGGACGACGCGACCGGGGCTCCCGAGGATCATGCTCCCGGGCGGATAGGTCTTTCCCGGGGGCAGCAGAGCACCGGCACCAACGATGCAGCCCGTACCTACGGTGACCCCGTTGAGGATTATGGAGCCCATACCAACGATGCAACCGTCTTCGACCGTGCAGCCATGCACGATTGCACCGTGCCCCACCACACAGTATTCGCCGATACGCGTCGCATGGCCAGCATCACCGTGCACGACACAGTTGTCCTGGATGTTCGACCACGCGCCAATCCGAATCTCATAAGGATCGCCCCGAATCACCGCATTCGGCCAGACACTCACATGGTCCCCCAGCTCCACGTTACCGATCAACGTGGCCAGAGGGTCGATATACACGGGGTCCGCCAGTTTCGGATAGTAGCCCTCGAAGCCGCGAATCCTCACACGCTCCTTCATGATCACCCACTATCCCCGTTTTATCGCCGCCAGCGTTTAAGTGTTGGGATGAAGGTAGTGGCCAGCGCTTTCGCCTGTTCCTCCGGCATAATATTCATGGCGACCATCATTCCTATAACTTTCCCGATCATCGCATCTTTCGTGATGTCCGGCTGCGTGAATGCACCGTTCTGGAAGCAATAGGTGCAGTATTCGTGGCTTGTTGAGCCATCAGCGTTCGTGCCGAAGTCGCTCTCCTTTTGCAACGGCATACCACAACTCTGACAGAAAGGGCCTTGCGGTTCTTCCATAAACAGCACCTCCTGTAGGTGAAAAGCGCGCTGCAGGTTATAAGGGTTGGTCTTCAACGCTAACCTTCAACGCGGGCCCGATATACTAAAACAGATGTCGTGCCGAGTTCTCCACAAAACACCTTCATGTGCAGGGCCTGAGCCCGCGCCGCTCGAAGTACCGTTGATGGTACTCTTCCGCACGCCAGAAGGTCGTTGCCGGCTGGATCTCCGTCACGATCTCACTTTTGTACTTACCTGATTGCTGTAGCCGCTCTCTGGAGGCGCGTGCCGTTTGTTCCTGTTCCGGAGTATGGTAGAAGATGACGGATCGGTACTGCGTACCAACATCCGGACCCTGACGGTTACGCTGGGTCGGGTCGTGGATGCGCCAGAAGACGTTCAGCAGCTCGGCGTACGAAACGACGGACGGATCGTAGACGACTTCCACCACCTCTGCATGACCCGTACGATCGGTGCAGACGTCCTCGTAGGTGGGGTTCTCTAAGGTGCCACCCATGTAGCCTACTGCTGTCTCAAGCACACCCTGCACGCAGCGGAAGGCTGCTTCAACACCCCAGAAACAGCCTGCGCCGAACGTAGCTTTGTGCATCGCTTTTGTCCTCAGATGTCAGTTCAGCCTGCGCCGAACGTAGCTTTGTGCATCGCTTTTGTCCTCAGATGTCAGTTAACAGAATAGTAATCGGGAAAGGTGTTCACGGTTACGTAACCATCCGATGACTAATTGTGATAAGGGACAGATATAAGTATACCAAACATAAATTTAAAACTAGGGGGTAAGAACAAAACAGGATGATAGATATTATAAAATTAAAGGAGGCAAATGGGGAGGTCGTAATGAGTAAGGATGATTTCGAGAGTCTACTGAGCGAAGTGGAATCGTTAATTGAGACCGTAGAAATTTTGAGTGATCAAAATTTGATGATCCAGCTAACTGAAAGTGAAAAGGATATCAAAGCAGGTGCAATTAAAGAACTTAAAACAGCTGATGATTTGAGGGGACTTTTTTTAGAGTGAGTTACCAGCTGAAATATACACGGACGTTCGAGAAGCAAATAGAGAAATTAAAGAAGAAAGATCGAACGTTAATGGAAGAAACGGCAAAGCGGGTAGAGAAATTACAGGATGCACCATACACGGGAAAGGCATTAAAATACGAACTCAATCCATATCGGTCTATCAGGGTAAAAGGGAGATATCGGCTGGTATATAAGGTAAACGACGCGGAGAAGGATATTATATTGGTAGCATTTGGGCATCGAAAGGAGATTTACAAGCTCATGATGCTCTTGCGAGAGGAATGATTTGGCGAGCTTTTTGAGATGAGCGGCTTCAATATACCAAAACAGCTTGGATTACTCGCCATCCCACAAAATATTTTTTAGAGATTGCAGATGAGAGATATTACACTGTAACTCTTTATTTTTTGATCTCCATTCGATAAATTTCATCACTCTTTTTTGACAACTTTCCCACCTCTTCGAATGATAATCGATTTTCACCTTTAATATCTTCTATCTTATTTGAGATTTCATCCATACTTTTTAACAACGATTGATGTTCGATTACTTGAGTTGCTTCCGAGGTTTTATCCTTATCTACAAAATATGCAGCGATGTTAGCTGTAAAAAGGGCAAAAAAAACCAATCCCTATAACCATTACTATGATAGCCAATATCCTACCCCACATAGACTCTGGATAAAGGTCCCCATAACCAACTGTGGTTACTGTCGTAATTGCCCGATTGCCATAGAGCGCGTTGAGAAAATCTTCGGCCATCTGCAATCGTGCCGAGTTGTGCATGCAGAAAAAGAGCACGCTCTTCTTTGCTGACATGCGTCCCCTTCCAGTTTACACTTCTATCCGCCCAGCGATAACTGCCCACGACCGAACTTAGATATGCGCCCGTGATAATCTAAGAACCGAGTACTGAATGCACCGCCTGTGTATCGTCTGTAAGGGCTCACGGTTGTTATGCGGCCGTCAATCGTGCCCGTTACTCGCCGCATTGCGTAAACGCACGAGATACGCCGAATTTGCCAACGCCACTGAATACTTCGGGCCGTCAACTTCGATCTTCGTCGGTCGCATCGGCTATCCGAATGTCCGGGTCGGCCCGATGTCGGTGTTAGAACCAAAGGAAGCGGACATGGAACTGGGGCGGTTCGAAGAGCCGAGCCAATGGTTCGCGCAAGGGCTCGGTATGGACGAGATCGTGGAGCTGCGCAGTGCCACGCTGCGGTCGAAGCACGGCGAGCACATCAAATCGAAATCGAACTTTGTCTCGGACGTGACGGAACTCGGGCTGGCCTCGAAACCGGTGGACATCGAGCTGACCTTCACGAAGAAGCCCTCGTTCAACCTCACCTTCTCTGATGTCCTGCGACCGATCGGCGCGAGCGTGAACGTGGAG
>JAFGKP010000141.1 GCA_016928455.1 Methanomicrobia archaeon | reverse complement strand
GGCATCGTGGACGTGCCGCTCATGATCCCGCATATCGTCGCTGGTATTGCGCTCTACGGCGTCTTCATGCGCTACGGCGTGATTGGCCAGCCGCTCCGTTCGCTCGGGATCGTTGTGACGGACGCGTACGCCGGGATAGTGATCGCGATGCTCTTCATGAGCCTCCCGTATCTCGTCGATACCGCGCGGGAAGGATTCAAAGAGGTTGATCCACGCTTGGAGAATGTCGCACGCTCCCTGGGCGCGTCACATTGGCGCACCTTCCGTGAGATCTCCTTCCCGCTCGCGCTCCCCTCGATACTGAGCGGTGCGATACTCACCTGGGGTCGCGCGATCAGCGAGTTCTCCGCCGTTCTGGTTCTCGCATACCACCCGATCTCCGCACCGATCCTGATCTACGAGAAGTTCACGTCCTTTGGACTGCGTATGTCACGCCCGATCTCCGTGCTGCTCATCTCGATCTGTCTGGTGATATTTATCGTGCTCCGTCTGCCACGCTGGAGGAAACGGTAAAGAACGATGATCGTCGTGAAAGACGTGTACAAGGACTGGAAGGAGTTCAAGCTGCAGGAGATCAACCTGGAGGTGAAGCAGGGCGAGTATTTCGTCATCCTCGGCCCCACGGGCGCCGGTAAGACCTTGCTGCTCGAGACCATCGCCGGCTTCCATATCCCTGATCGCGGCAATGTCTGGCTTGATGGCCGGGATGTTACGCGCGTACCCGCGGAGAAACGGGGCATTGGATTCATTTACCAGGATTATTCGCTCTTCCCGCACATGACCGTGGAACAGAACATCCTCTTCGGGCTGCGAATGCAGAAGACGTCAACAGCGGAGGAAAATCGCAAACGAGTCAAGGGGATTATGGACTGGCTGAACATCACGCATCTTGCGCATCGACATCCCAGCACCTTGAGCGGCGGCGAGCAGCAGAAAGTGGCGATCGGGCGCGCGGTTGCGATAGAGCCCTCGATACTCCTGCTCGATGAGCCGCTTTCCGCCCTGGATCGGCGGACACAGGATTACCTGCGCGATGAGTTGAAACGGGTAAGAGCCGAATTCGGGATCACCATGGTGCACGTGACGCACGATCAGACTGAGGCGATGCTGCTTGCGGATCGAATAGCCGTGATGATGCGGGGCCGAATTGTGCAGGTGGGTACGCCCCGCGAGATCTTCAACAAGCCGCTGAACGAGGAATTAGCGGACTTCGTCGGGATCGAGAATATACTAAGCGGCGTGATTCGCAACAACGAGCAGGGGTTAGCGGAGATTGAAGTTGATTCGAGCTCTGCGGTCTACGCGGTCTCTGAGCTCCGTGACGGTGCGGTCAAGGTGTTCGTGCGGCCGGAAAATATCATCCTCGCAAAGCACGTGGATCAGAGCAGCGCCCGAAACGTCATGAACGGGCACATAGCGCGCATACATGAGGTTGGACCGGTGGTCCGGGTCAGACTGGATAACGGGCTCGTTGCGCTCATTACCCGACAGGCACGTGACGAACTCAACCTGCAACCGGGAGAGGTGGTCTACGCAACCTTTAAGGCGACCGCGGTGCACGTGGTGCGCGCGTAATAAGATAAGAGCTTCAGTTGAATTATTGCTACTCTACGCTGCCCACGAGCTCGGCAACCAGCCGTGAAAAATCCTTGCAACTTCGCCCTAGCCCTATCTGCTCTTCCGGAGAGAGATCCATGAGGGACTTAGTGCTCGTCTCTTCTGCAAAGGCACCAAAGCGTTCATAAAAAGCGTTCAGTCTTCCCATCAAAGAGGGGGTATCGTTGATCATAGCGAAGAACTCGCGTGGTCCTACTCGGTCCAATTTCCTTAACAGCTTAGCGAAGTCGCCCGCTTCTCGTTGGAGCTGCTCAAGCTCACCCAGCTTGATGAAGATCTCGCCCCATTTGTCCAGCCCGTACGCGAGCTCCAGAAAATCGGCTGTTGAAACTGCTGACGTTCTTCTTCTCTTTCTCCTCCGGGCGTACATTACTTCACTCCGCGACCAGCCTTCGCAACTTGCTGACCAGTTCGGCCCGTACGCTCGAGTTCCGGTCGCCGCCGCAGACCATGCCGCGGACACCGAGGATGTCCGGGTTGATCGCCTTGATCGCCGGAAGGTCCTCAAAGGTCAGTGCGCCGGCAAGCGCAGTATCCAGCCCAAGTGATTTTGATTCCGCCACGAACGTCCGAAGCTCGTCCTCACCGAGAAACTCCAGGGTCGACCGGCAGTCTTTGATGCCCGTGTCCACCATAGAGACGTCAATATTCACCGCGTTACCGATCTCCGTGATCGTAAAGGGTGAGATCGAGTTGATACGTTTATAATCAGAATAGAAGGCTGCAACTACTTTCTTCCTGGGATCATACTCCTTCACCGCTCTGACCACGCCCGCAAGCAGCTCGATCGCCTGCTCGCTTGTGGTTATCTTGAATAACCCTACTTTGACGTAATCCGCGCCGACGGAGACCGCAGCAAGAGCTGCCAGTGAGGCTGTACCCGGCTTGAAATCGAAATCGCCGATCGCCGCGCTCAGTTCCAGCCCGTTGCCGCCCTCTGCCAGCACCAAATCCTTGATCGCCTTGATCACCCAGGGGAAATTCGCACCCAGCGAGCCCTCCTTCGGGTTCTTCACGTCGACAATATCGGCCTTGCCACGGATTACCGCTTTCGCCTCCTCTACATCCCTCGGACTTACCAATAACTTCATCTTTCTCAAGCCTCTTCCTTACGCTCCGCTTCGTTTCTCACTATCGTTACGCTCGCTTTAATACCTTGACACCTTTTTCGGTCCCGACATGAACCTCCGCAGCGTTCGTGAAGATCCCGTGCTCGACCGCGCCAACGACTGCGGAGAGTGCCACGCTCAACGCTTCCGGATCGCGAATAACGCCGAAGTCCGCATCAATGATGAGATTGCCCTGCTCCGTGATGAAATAGCCGCCGCGACTGCCATCGAGCCGCACCGTGGACTTCCCACCGAGTCCTTTTACCTGTTGCGCCACGACCGTTACCGCATAGGGCAGCACCTCGATCGGGACCGGCCGGTGAAGGTGCTCCACCACTTTCGCACTGTCCACGCAGATAATGAGCTTCTGTGCCGCGTAGGAAACGACCTTCTCACGCGTCTGCGAGCCCCAGCCACCTTTTATTAGATTGAGACGTGCATCAACCTGATCGGCACCATCAATACCGAGATCTAGCCTCGGATGCGCCGTTAGCGAGGTAAGAGCAATGCTGCACTCGATAGCCAGCTGTTCTGTTCGTAACGAGGTGGGCACGCCAAGAATCTTGAGCCCCTCTGCCTTCACACGGTCACCCAGCAGTCTGATCACACGCTCCGCGGTCGAACCCGTGCCGAGCCCAATGACCATACCATCTTTGACCCGCGAGGCTGCAGATTCGGCGGCTCGATCCTTTTCCTGGCGCTTGATCGCGTCACTCATCACTCTACTTCCCGGTTCTCCGTACGCCAATAAGAACTTTTACGGTTTCCTGCTTTCCACGCCGCGAAGAGCAGGCCGTACGTACGGAAGCACTTATGCCGATTTGCGTCTTTTTAATGATATAGTACAGGAGAAGGGAAAGCGGCATGCAGGTGGGCAGCGTGGAATGGACCGAGAAGTACCGGCCCAAACGGTTACGGGACGTCGTGGGCAATGAAAAAGCGCTCGATGAGGTGCGCGCGTGGGCCGAGAACGTCTTCAGACCAAAATCGAAGAAGGCTGCACTGCTCCATGGGCCTGCTGGCTGCGGTAAAACCTCAGCCGCATACGCGCTCGCGGCCGAGAAAGGCTGGGAGGTCGTCGAGCTCAATGCCTCTGATCAACGCAATGCCGGTGTGATCAGAAGCATCGTCGGACCCGCATCCACGAGCACGACCTTCACGCACCGTCCACGGCTGATCATCCTGGACGAAGCGGACAATCTGCACGGCAATGAGGACCGCGGTGGCACGAAAGCGATTACCGAGATCGTGAAAATGAGCACCCAGCCGATCATCCTCACGGCCAACGACCGGTTCAAGATGGCACAGGGATTGGTCCGGAATTGCAGGGTGATTGCATTCCAGCGGATAAAACCCGGCACGGTCTTCCGGGTTCTGAAGCGGATCAGTGAGCAGGAAGGTATCGCGATCGAGGACCGGGCGCTCATTGCAGTCGCGAAGAACGCACGCGAAGATCTGCGATCCGCGATCAATGATCTGCAGGCGCTCGCGATGGCGGAACCCGGCGAGGAACAGATCTCCGATACAGACATAACCACCGGCGGTCGGGACGTGGAGGAGGATATCTTTGGCGTGTTACAAATCATCTTTGGCGCAGAAGGCAACGAGCTGCAACCAGCTCTGGTCGCGCTCCGGAACCTGGACAAGACACCGGACGAGAGCATTCAGTGGATTTATAAGAATTTCAATTACGAGTACGACCCCGCGAGCTTTTTACACGGACTGCACTACCTCAGCCGCGCGAACCTCTTCCTGGGCCGTGTGCGACGGCGCGAGAATTACAAATTCTGGCGCTACGCCTCGAGCGTGATGGCCGGGGGTGTGCTCGCGGCAAAGACGCTGCAGCACGGCAGACGAGGAGCACACCAGGAAGGCTGGGAGCAGCGCAAACAGCACTATTTCAAGACGCCCTGGATGTATGCTAAGCTCCCGGAAGGCGAGGAGCGGCGTGCCGGTGTGATGCAGGATACGCTCGCACGGCGGATCGCGACGTGCAGTAAAATGCCACGGAGCTACGCGTTATTCTCCGTCGTGCCGGTCTTACCAGTCCTCTTTGCGGATGAGCAAAAGGCTGCGGAACTGACGGCCACCTTGCACCTGGACATACCGGAGATTACCTTCCTGCTCGGAGATACCGAGGACGACGCGAGAAAAGAGAAAGCAAAGCTAATACACCAGAAGGCTGCTGAACTGCTCACCGAACGGCGAAAGATGCAGGCACCTGAAGAGGAACAGAACCGTATTACCACGGTGCGCGTGACGCAACGAATTCCCGCTGCGGATGAAACGCTAGAAGGGACAGCGGATGAGCAGGAAGTGAAGAATCAGAGGACACTGACCGATTTTTTTTAGCAGAAAGGGGTTTAAAGTACGAGAATTAATGTTCCACTGAAATACGAAGCACGCTATGCTCCTCAAACCGCAGCGTTTTGGCTATACTGAAGGACTACTTTCTGTCGGCATTAACATACTCCTCTTTGGGCTCAAGTACTGGGCGGGTATAAAATCCGGTTC
>JAFGKP010000140.1 GCA_016928455.1 Methanomicrobia archaeon | reverse complement strand
GCCGCCATGAACAGGAACATGTACCCGAAATACTGCATGGGGAGCGTGTACTTCGGGAATTCCAGGGGCGGATTGCCTGCCTCCCACCGCATCGTCTTGATCTCCGTGAGGTTGTATCTCGGTAACACCTTCACCAGTAAGAGCAGCACCGCATCAATGAGCACCGTCACCACAATTAAAACCGCGATTATCAGTACGTTCTCTATCATCTCCTTTCCTCCTCCTATATTACTATACCTACCGTTTGGGCAATTACCTCCATTCCTTTGAAGAACCAGTCGGGTAAGAACGTCACCACGATGAGGATCACCGTCGCGATGCAGATAAAATCGGTAAGACTGGCTTTCCACCCCACACCGAGCTCACGTGCGAGCCGCAGGTAATACGGAACCGAGATCGCGGAATTGATCACCATGAGCGCGACCAACCAGACATACTCGGCCTTGATCAAGCTGAAAAGGATGAACAGCTTACCCCAGAAACCCATGAGCGGCGGGAGCCCGATAAACGAGAAGGCGAGCAGATACAGTAGTGGTGAGAACGCGCCCCTGTTCTTAATCGCATTGAAGAACCCGATCTTACCGGCTGCATTGGCGAAGAGCATGAGCAGCGCACCGGTCAGTGCGAAATAGAAGAACTCAGGCTTCGCGATCACCACCACACAGGCCAGCACGTACCCCATGTTCGCCACGGTCGAGTAGGCGAGCACGCGTGCCGGCTCCTTCGAGGTCAAAGCGCCGATGTTCCCCGTGAACATGGAAATCGCCGCCAGTACCGCTGTAAAGAGGCTCAACGTAACGGTGAGTGGACTCACGGTGGCCAGCAGTATCCGTAAGGCAATCACGAACGGGACGATCTTTGCGAGCGAGGCGATGATCGAGAGCGGAATCGGATCAGCGCTCGAGAAGACGTCCGGCACCCACTCGTGCAGCGGTGCCACACCCACCTCGATGCTCAGACCCAGCACGAGCATCACGTATCCCAGAATATACAGCAGCCCGTTATATGCGTTCTTCGTGTACGCCAGGAGCACCGCACCGATGAAGAAGAGAATCGTCGCCAGCACCATGAAGGTGATGTACTTGATACCCACCTCGACGTTCGCGCCCCGCTCACGTACCATGACGAGGATGTACGTAGGCACGGAGACGAGCACAAACGCGGCAAGGATCATCGATAGATCATGGGTCGTGAAGATAAACAGGGTCACGAGTGCCATCAGCCCCACGAGGCAGAAATCCACGCCCTGAATCACGCTCTTGATCGTCTTGAGCGAGGCAAGGTTGATGAGACTGATGGCGAGCACGAACGCGCTGTAATATATGAGCGCAGGATTCGCATACGTCACGGCGACGAATCCCAGCAGCGTCGCCACGATCGCTCCAATGAGCCCCACATCTCGGTACTTTACGGAGAATGCCGCGCACAACGTCAAGATCACAGTCGCGCCGAGCATCATCGCCATCGGCAGTGTAAACGTTAGTCCATTCATAGCCATACCCCTCCTAGTGCGAATAAGACAAGCAGCACCAGCACGATCCCGAGCACGATATTCACATAGCGACTCAGGAATCCTGTCTGGAGACGCCTGATATACTGCGAGACGCCCTTGAAGAAGCCCGGGATCACCTTCGTATTGAAGAACCCATCGATTGCTCTGTTCCCGTAGTTCTGCACCAAGGCGGCGATCGCAAAGCCGATCTTCGGAACGATGTAGTCGTTGAGGAACGGCAGATACATCCGGTCGCTGAAGAAGGTGCCGAGTTTTGAAAGCGCAGCGATCTGCGGCTTTACCAGCCCCACTATGTACGCGAGCAATATGAGCAGGCCGACGATGATCGAAGTCTCCACGAATCCTGCATGCACAAAGCCTTCCGTCTCTTCACGTGTGAAGATCAGGAAGATCAAGACAAAGAGCACGGAGACCATCAGGATATAGCCCACCTTCATCAGCGTGCCGCCCTCGGTATGCTCGTGATGCGGCTTCTCGCCTTTGAGGAAGTTCAAGCTGAGGAACTTCGCGAGTACGCCCGCGTAGATCAGCGAGGTGAGCACGAGCAAGACGATCGGGATGAGCCCAAAGTGATGATGCAGCAGCTCCATCACCTCGTCCATTCCTGACTTCACCCAGTACGCGGTCAGCGGGGGCATGCCCACAAGGAACGTGGTCGCAATGATGGTCACAATGAATGCCGGTGCCATCTTCTTGGCAAACTCGCGACCGCCGTTCAGGAACCGGCTGTGCGTCGCGTGGATCAAATGCCCGGCCACGAGGAACAGGCTCGCCTTTGCGAACGCATGCACCGCCATATACCAGAACGCAACGAGCAACGCGAGATTCATATGGGCTACCTCCTCGTGGATCCAGAATGACGCGGCGGCTGAAGCGAACATCAGGCCGATACTGGACATCGTCGACGCGGCGAGCAACACCTTCCGTTCACGCATGCCCGAGCCCGCAAGCGCGCCGTATATGCCGGAGAGGAGTCCGATGAAGAGCACGAACGTGTACACATACTCCAATCCCGGCACATCATGCAGATGCCACGGTTGGATGTACCACGTTAACTTAATGAAGACAAACGCACCGGCTGCCACCATCGTCGCACTATGGAGGAGTGCACTCACCGTTGTGGGACCGGTCATCGCGGTCATCAGCCACTCACTGAAGGGGACCTGCGCCGATTTCGTGAACAGGCCCATAAGCAGCGCGACGAAGAGGATGATGGTCCCCGCTGCACCGATCGAGGTGAACAAGCTACCCCACGCGATCTCTGATATGTTCAACGTAGGCTCGCCGAGCTCATTGACTGCCAGTGCCCAGATGGCGCCGAGGGCGAAGAACATCGGGACATCACCGAACCGAATCGTTGAAATCGCGCGCCATCCACCGAAGCTCGGTGGCCAGTGCAGCAACAGCGGTCCTACTTTGCGCCCCTCGCGACCGACATAAGCGATGTCATCGTCATCGCGGAACCAGTGCCCGATCAGCCCCCACGAGGCTGCACCCAGACCTTCCCAGCCCACGAAGAGCAGGAACAGGTTGTCACTGTAAACCACGAGCAGCATTGATGCGGTGAACAGGTTGAAGAAGAACCAGTACCAACTCGGTCGGTAGTCCCCCTTCATATAGTCCAGACCGTAGATGCCGATGAAGAACGCGATAAGAGCCGTGACCACGCCCATGAACATGCTCAGGTAATCGATCATGAAGACGATATTGATCCCGAGTTCGGGTATCCAGGGATAGCTGTACTGCGTGTTCTCCGGGAAAGTCATGAGGATGTACAGGCTCATGAGCACCGAGACGAAGATCCCGAGGACCGAGAGAACCGGTAGCTTATCAGTCAGCGCCTTGCTCTTATAAGCAAGCGCAATGGGCACGCTCGCAATCACTGGCGCAAGGAAGAGCAGCAGGAAAACAATCCACTCGTTCATGGTAGCAGCCCCCCTAAGATGACTGATTTACTGATCACTTCCAGGATTCCCGGTATCAGTTCTGTTGACCAGGGCGGGAAGACCAGCATTACCGAGACGATCCCGATGATATAGAGCGGGAGGTAAAGGTAACTGCTAATCTCCAGCCGTACTCTACTCTTTGGCTTACCGTAAAAGACCTTTCGGATCGTGTAGAACCCGTACCAGACCGATAAGATGAACATCAGGATCATAGCGAGATAGATGGCTAAACCGCCGGTCCAGCCAAGGTATGCAGCAGATTCAGGCTTCAGAAACGTTTCTGCAACACCGCGCAGGATGAAGAATTCACCGATCATGCCGATCGTCAGGATGCCCCCGAGGTTCAGGAACCCCATGACTGCCGCATTGGAGATCGTCGGTATCGAGTCGTGCAGACCACCCATCTTCGTCAGGTCTCGCAGACCGTGATGGACGGCGATAACACCACCCGCGCTACTGAAGAGGATTGACTTGCCGAACGCATGGGACATGTACTGGATAACCACGCCGACGAGTCCGAACGGCCCGAGGCAGAGCGCAGCGAGGATATAGCCCATCTGCGAGACCGTCGAATACGCCAGGAGTCGCTTGAAGTCCGTCTGCTTGAAGACCGAGAAGCCAGCGTAGATACTCGAGATGATCGCGTACACCAGTATGACCATACGATAATTCTGGAAGAACGAGTAATCGATCAGGGCGACCCTGAGCAGGACGTATCCCGCGAGCCCAACGGTCAGAGGGCTTAAGAGCGCGCTCAACGGTGTCGGCGCCTC
>JAFGKP010000139.1 GCA_016928455.1 Methanomicrobia archaeon | reverse complement strand
GGGTTCGTATTTCAGCAGTTCAACCTGATACCGACGTTGACCGCGCTCGAGAATGTGATGCTGCCTCTGGAATTCCAGGATGTCGACTCCGCAGAGGCACGGGAGACTGCGCTCGAGCTGCTCGAGCTCGTCGGATTGGGCGATCGCGTGCACCACCTGCCCGCTCAACTCTCGGGTGGGCAGCAACAGCGCGTGGCCATCTCGCGAGCACTGGCCGTTGATCCTGACATCATCCTCGCCGACGAGCCTACCGGGAATCTGGACAGCAAGACCGGCGAATTCATCATGAACTTGCTGCAGGAGGTTCACGGGAACGATAGCAAAACGATCATTCTGGTCACGCACGATTTCTACCTGGTGACGCGAGCGGAACGGGTGGTGTACCTCAAAGATGGACAAATCGAGCGCATCGAGCACAACCATAAAAACAACTGACTGAGGTGACGAATATGCTGATTTGTGAAGAATGTGCTAATTATTTCCTGGGGTGCCCGGTTAGTAGCTATCCTATACAGTACGGCTTATGCGAACTTTGTGGAAACAAAGCGCACTGCTACGATATGGACATCCCAAAAAAAACACCAAATGGCAGTGATAAAAAACATAACGCCGCGGATACAATAAGAGAAGCGATTCGGGTGCTGTATTATCCTGATATTGATAAAACCGCTGGATTAGAATTAGCGGACTATACAATAAGAAAAGTATCTGGCAGAACACCAGAAGAATTTGCTGAATTAGTGTTAAAAACGGAGGTATAAAAGAAAATGATAAGGGAACTATGTAGAAACAACATGAAAACGGTACTGGCTTTGTGCTGTATAGTGGCAGTACTCGCGTGTCTCGTTGCTCCTATAAGCGCGGGTACTGATGCAACCGTCGTTATAGCAAACGTAAAGCCTATTGAACTCCTGCCCGGAGAGACGAAAACACTGACCGTTACCCTTCAGAATGGCGGATCCTACGATGCAAAGCACGTAACACTAAATTTCCAAGAAAACCAGTATATATCGGTGGTTGGCTCGTCAAGCGTCTATGCAGGCTCAATAAATGGGTGGAGCTCCAAAGACGTTACCGTCACCGTTCATGTCGCGAAGGGCGCGCCAAGTGGATCGTATGCCATTACGGCAACCTGCTCCTTTGATCAATATTATAGCGAGGGCGGAACTGTGGTCTCTGAGACCATGCCCGAAGTCGCCTATTCGATCATGCTCAGCGTAGCGCAGGGCGCGATCATTGATATCGCTGAAATCGTCCCGACAGAGCTGAAGCCCGGGGAGCTGACCGCGCTGCAGTTTACCATCGCCAATATCGGCTCCTATCCCCTCGAGGATATCGTCTTCTCGTGGACCGAAGCAAACGGCGTCATACTCCCCGTCAATTCCGACAACACGAAGCACATCAGTCACATCGGAGTCGGCGAATCCGTCGTGGTTGAGTACCTGGTTGCTGTTGATGTGGGTGCCGATGCCGGTCTGTATCAGTTAGACCTGACTCTGGAGTTCGAGGATGAGAGCGGTGGCTCGAGTTCGATGAGTACGACCGCGGGCATCATCATCGGCGGCGGAACCACGTTTGATATCACCCTCTCCGAGAGCTCAGATAGCCAGGTATCGCTCTACGTCGCGAACACGGGTAATAATCCTGCGTATTCCGTGACCGTGAAAATACCTGAGCAAGACCAGTTCAGGGCCCAAGGGAGCTCCGCATCGATCGTCGGCAACCTCGATACCGGCGATTACACCATCGTCTCATTCGACCTGACGTCCACAGGCCCCTCCGCGTTCGGAGTCCAAGGACCCGCAGAAGAAGCACAAATGGGAGAAATATCGTGGGAAGACCGGGAGAGATTGAGAACAGAGTTACAACCGCGGAACAGCTCGATGAGTAATAACCTGCTGGTCACCATCGAATATACCGACGCGACCGGCGTGCGGCAATCGGTCGAGAAAGTCGTGCCGGTTCAGCTCCAGACGGCGAGTTCGGATACGACCATTACGGCCGCGGGTCCCGGCGGCAGGTACCCGCCAGGGCAGCAACAGAGCGCCGTGAACATCACCACGGTGATCGGTGCACTCGCGCTCGTTGCGATCATCTGTGCCGGCGTGCTCTTTTATCGGTACAAAAAACGAAAAGCGAAGAACGCGATGCTGACCGGATCTGTAGAAGGTAAGATTGAGTGAAACGATGAAAACGAGCAAGTCACTCACATTAGCCCTCAATATCATCGTCCACAGTAAGCTCCGCAGCTGGCTGACCATTATTGGGATCGTCATTGGGATCGCAGCCGTTGTCGCCATCGTTTCTATTGGTGAGGGCATGCAGGCGGGTGTCGAGAGCCATCTTGGCGGGCTCGGGGCTGAGCTCATTACCATCTCCTCCGGCGGCGGACGTGCTTCTGCAGGATTCCGTGGCCCGCCTGGTGGCCCGGGAGGTGAAACCGCTACCGATACGGAGGCTAAAAACCTGACCAAAAAAGACGTTCAGGTACTCCGGACTATTGACGGCATTGCCGCCATTCAAGGCACCGTTTCCGGCACGGGTGAAGTATATTACCTCGGTGAGAAGGCAACCATCTCAATCGAGGGCGTTGACCCGCTGGTCTGGAAAGAGATCACCACGTCTGAACTGACATCAGGACGATTCCTCGGGCCCTCGGACTATAACGTCGTCGTTGTTGGCAGCAGCATAGCCGAAGATACCTTCAAACAACCACTTACCGTGAACAGGGTACTTACCATAGAGGGCAAATCATTCAAGATCGTGGGCATCTTAGAGGAAAGTGGCAGTTTTGGTGGGAATGACCGTACCATAATCATGCCCATTGACGCTGCACGAGACACCCTGGAGGACGTTGGCGATGATGCATTTGATTCTATTATCATTAAGGCTGCGAACACTGATGATGTCGAACAGATCATGGAAGAAGCAGAGGAGAAGTTACTGATCTTCCGGCACCTGACTGAGGATACCCAGGATTTCAGGATCATGTCCGCGAAAGCCATGCAGGAGACTATGAGCGATGTAACGCAAACAATGAGCCTGTTCTTAGAAGCTATTGCCGCTGTTTCTTTGCTCGTCGGATCCGTGGGTATCGCAAACACCATGTTCACCTCAGTTTTGGAGAAGACAAAGGAGATTGGGATCATGAAATCCATCGGTGCGAAGAACGGTGACATCATGATGATCTTCCTCTTAAATGCGGCAATAGTCGGCCTCATCGGAGGCATCATAGGGGTTTGCCTCGGTGCTGGTATTTCGTCATTACTGCCGCTCCTGGGTATGCGGATAATGGGAATGGGTGGCGAACTGACCACGAGAATCACGCCGATGCTGCTACTATACGCGATCATGCTAGCAGTTGGCATTGGTATAGCCGCAGGAGTGATTCCCGCCCATCGCGCCTCAAAGCTTAAACCGGTGGATGCGCTGCGATACGAATAAATGAATACCCGAATGAAGGAGTTACAGACCGGGGGAAAAGTTTACGTACTGCACACACTAATCTAGCTTTAGACCGCCGGATGCGAGTCGGCTAGCCGGTAAGAGCATAACATGAAGACGACAGGGATACTGTACCTTGTTCTCCTGTTCATAGCCACGGCGACGCCGGCCGCGGGTCTTGCCAGTGACGAGTACTCGTTCGCCTTAAACGATACGGGGGGCTATACCAGCCAGCTCATTCTGGATATTTATGTGGACGAGACCGGAAAAGCACTCGTGATTGGCTATATCAATGAGCCTCGAAGTCTCCCGTTCCTCGAGACCGCAGACTACATCTATGAGAATGAGACACAGCAGCTCTACGCCATCACGCATGCGCTCACCGAGAAGTCCGGGGACCGATGGACGCTCACCTTCACCACAACGGCGAATTATAGCACCTATCAGGTCGTCTTCTATCTCCCCCCGCAGGTCAGCTTGGGCAGAATAAGCTCCTCGGATCAGCTCGAATACCTCGTGTGGACCGCGAACGAGTCACTCGTGGTGGACTTCCACGGCTACGAAGTCCAAGAAGGCCCAGACGTGAAGATAGCGTATCAGCAGTCGCTGACCACGCCCGCAGAAGTGTCGGGCGCCATCACCTTCGACCCGGGCTTCATTATTCTCATCGTGCTGCTCGCTATCGTTTCCATTATGCTGAGCGTCGGCATTATGATGGTGCGGTTGGGAAGCGAGCCCGGTCAGGTGGAAAAGCCGCGCGGAGCACCAAAAAAGGAGAGCGAACGAACGCCGGGTATTGCGCACATCATGGAGACGCTCACGGATCGCGAGCGCGCTATTGTGAACGCGTTGCTGAAGCATAACGGTGAAATGACACAGGCGGATCTCAGAAACGAGACGGCGATCTCGAAATCGTCGCTCGCCAGTGTCCTCCGTGCGCTTGAACGCCAACAGATCGTCAAGAAAGCATGGAGACGGACGAACGTTATCGAACTCAGTGAATGGTTCTTATCGCAAAAGGGAGATGAAAAAACGTGATGAACGACTTTTTGCACGATTCGTGCGGCGTAAGTTATTTAAATCGTTCAGCAGAAAAGAAGAATGGAGGTAATGAGCATTGAGAAGCGGAAAGCGGAAGATAATCTATGCCGCCGTCGTAGCGATGCTTGTGCTCTCGCTCGGGCTCCTGGGTATCTGCGCCGCGATACCACTGCAGGTGCAGTATCTGAACGTAGCCACCAGTGACACCGCAGACCTGCCACCGGACGCGGAACTCGAGGCGCCGATTGCCCTCTTTCACCAGAGTACTGGATTCGCCCTGGATAGAACGAGCGGTGAGTTCCATTTGCTCAGGGTGCATATCGTGCAGGTGAGAAGCGTGCAGCCAGCTGAGATGCGCGAGCTGCTCGAGTCGGAGAAAACCGCCGCGGAGATAAAAGAAGAGCTCATGGCGCAGGAGAGCGAGCAGCTCTATAAGGGCTACCTGCGACTCGATAACCACAATTACCGACTCGAGAACATCAGCGTGAATGCTTCAGAAATGGATGGGGAACGAACCATTTCGGCCTCTGTCATGTACCCGACGCTGGATCCCGAGACGGTTGAGACGCTCACGATGGCCGGCGGGCTGATCGTGACGACTAAAGACTATGATGGCGGCCGAATCGGTGAGGGCTCCTTGACGATGGATGATGAGAGCTACCACGGGACATACCGAACGCTGCTCCTGGTGCTCCCGCCACCGTCGGTGCCCCAAAACGGGCAGTAATTCGGCAGATGTGGTAAACGCAGAGGATCAGGGCCAGGCAGAGTTCGCGCATTGCCACACGGACGATCCACTCCCGTTTGGGTCTTCAAAACTCTTTTTCCTTACCAGGTTCATCGAAAAACCCATTCCTTTATATAGCCGTGGCAAGTATGTCTCCTTCAGATACCTAAACTCGAGAGATAAAGTAAAGAGGTGAAAGAGATGGACCTAAAAACGAGATACCGGTTTGCATTTACGCTTTGCTTGCTCTTGCTCCTCACGGGATTGAGCGTGGGCCTGGCAGGGGCGCAGGAAGAAGTCCCACAAGGCGGTGGCATGACTGAGGGCGCCTGGATCGCACTGGCAACCGCTGCCACCATGATCGGCTCGGCGTTCGCTGCAGGTTGGGCCATTGCAACTACGGGCGTAGCAGCCGCGGGCGCGACGGCAGAGAAGCCTGAAGTCTCTGGAAGAGTATTGATCTTCGTCGCTCTTGCAGAAGCTATCGCTATCTACGGGCTTTTGATCGCGTTCATGCTCTGGACAAAGATATAGCCGCTTTGTTCACTGAACGCCAGGCAAGGCCACTGCGCTGTGAAAGCCAAGCAACTGTAAAATGCACGGGTGGGTAAACCTAAAAGAGAAAGTCAAGGGCAGTATTTTTTTCCGTGCCCTTCCCTTTGCACTGCTTATCGCTGCACTTACTATCATCGGCTTATTCGGCGGTTTTACGCTCGGCAAAAGCTGGGGCGGCAATATTGCAGGCTTCGCACTCGCCACCGCACTCTCACTCCTCGGGTTCATTATGGGGTTCGGACTCTCATATCTGATGCTGAAGCAGAAATACGACCAGCAGTGATGCGGATACGCCTCTTTATGGCCGTACAGGAACACGACAGGCTTTTTCGCGCGGCACCCGCCTTCAGATAGCATGGTATACTTGTTGATGACGGCATTAAATGGCTGGTAATCCGTGTGTGGTCGGATTTTTTCAGCGTGGAAAACGCAGCGTAGGTTACGGGATAACGGAGCACCGCGTTCAGCAAATAATCCTGAACGTCCGCAATATGGCGTGAGATTCAGCACCAGAAACGATTTCCGGCCGATTCAAGACGGGATTGACCAGCGAGATAGCATAAATATGGGCTAACCACCGTCTTCACAACTTTTCGCCTGTTATACTTATTACAATTTCTTCGAGCGGGATATTCTTCCGAGACCCTCTCAGTGCTTCCCGGACGATGTTTACAAAGCCTGAACAGCAGGGGACTTCCATGCGTACGATTGTTATACTCCTCGGATGTGCTGTTTCGATGATTTGCTTAATTTTCCCTTTATAAGCGTCAATATCGTCAAGCTTCGGGCAGCCAATAGCGAGCGCCTTACCCGTCAAGAAATCCTCGTGGAAATTGGCGTAGGCAAAAGGGACGCAATCTGCAGCTATAACCAAATCCGCATCCTGGTAATAAGGAGCAGATGGATGGACTAAATGCAGTTGTATAGGCCAATGTCGTAACGCCGAGTGGAATTTTACGGATTTTTTTGCTACGTTCTCCTCCTTACCTGCCCACCGAAACATCTGTGCGGAAGGACATCCAAGTATACCTTCTGGTTGTTTGTGTGCGTGCTGTTCGGGCAGTTTCTCTGTCTGCGTCTTAAGATGCTCCGCGTGTTCTGCGAGCGGCTCAGGTGCTGTTCTTTTAATTCGTGCGATTGCTGCCGCTTCATCGTAAGGTTCCGCTTCCCGTTCTTCCACAGTGAGTGCTCCTGTTGGACAGGAACCAAGACATGCACCAAGCCCATCACAATAAAACTCTTTTACCAACCGTGCTTTTTTACCGTTAGGTGTCTCAACAACCTGGATTGCTTGTTCGGGACACGAGGGGATACAAATCCCGCATCCGTCACATAAATCCTCATCAATATTGATGATTTTACGTTTTACTTTCTTCATAGTTTGCCTCCTCACAAATGATCAGTTAAAGCATGCTCGTTTATAGAGGTGAAGGGCTTCACTGCTTTTAGCGCCGGGGGCTCATGCGCCGGCATGATCATCCAGCTCGTCTCTCGTTACCCTGAGCGATTTGCCCGAGATAACGATCTCCGCTTCGCCATCGCTGATCTGACCCAGGGCATCAAATGGTGTGGTATGCTCGCTCAATCCTTGCCCCGCCGCGCAAGCGAACAAGGTGACCGCCCCGGACTTTTTGTCAATAAGCGTCCGGCTCATTACCGCGCCCTCCGGGTAATCCACCAATTCAGCTATTTGAATCGCGCGCGACAGGAACGTTTCCGTCTCTATCTGCTCTTTATCAGGATCCACTTCTTCTTCTCATCGCCTTCGCTTTTTTTCCACGTTCGCCCATACTCAAGTGCATCAACGGGACAAACGTCTCTGCAGCGATTACAGAGATAACATTCCTGCTTTAAGTCATTCTTGCCCGCCTCGTTGGTGGGGCACACGTTCTCGCATTTGCCACACATCGTGCACTGCGGGGTTCGTCTTAGTTTACAGACGCTCATAAGGGAGACCAACGAGAGCAACAGCCCGTACGGGCAAAAGAACCGGCAGAAAGGTCGGTACAGAACGATAGAGAGCAGCACGAAACTCAGAAAGATAAAGAAGAAGACCGACTCGGTAGCGAGATAAAAGAAATCATGCACGCCAAGATACGTAAGGAGTCCTATAGAGAAGAGCAAGCCGAGGAGCACGAACAGAAGGAAGAAGAGCAGATGAAGCCACAGAATATCCTGCCGAATACGAGTGTGAGGATGAGGAAGAGTACCAAGCTCAGGATCACGACTGACAGTGGTCCGCCAAGTTGTTTGGTATTACCGATAATAAGCATCTGAAATTGATAGGGGAACATGGGTGCAAACACTAAAAAGCCCATGAGTATCGAGAGTATGAAGAACAGATAGCCGATCTTTTTGGTGTACTTATCAGTATAGAGCAGGTAAAGTAAGATGAGAAACGCGATCAGCGCATAGAGCATCCCTATGAGTTTTGGTATACTTGCAATGACCATCGTTCCTCAGCACCGCCTCTGGTTCTTCAATAACTAACGGTTAGTAAACACGTAAAGCTTCCGCCTAGGAACACTGGTGACTCGGCGGATGAGGTTCATGAGGTTGAACATGCGGGTGGGGCGCCATTCTTCATCTGCACGAACCTCGCAATGAGCGCAGCACTCGGCACGGAAAGGCGCCAGGCAGCATACCGAGGATGCCGGACTGGCGATGTGGTGGACAGATAATGTAAGAGAATCGTTTTTCTATAGCTGTATCTAACCATTACAGAGGAGGTGGTAAGCGATGGCCGAAAATCCCTTGCAGATATTTGAGAAACTTGATCCAGAGCTGCTCGCGCTCGTTACCGAAACACGTGATTTCGCCCTTGCTGACGGTGCGCTCCCTGCGAAGATGAAGCTCCTGATCGCTCTGGCGTTGGATGCTTCAAACGGAGCCGCCGAAGGGGTAAAAGCATTAGCTCACGCAGCTTTACAAGCCGGTGCTACAAAAGAAGAGATCACAGAAGCTTTAAGAGTCGTCCAGTACGTCTGTGGCGTTGGGAGCGTTTATACCGCAGCGCATGCCCTTGCGACAGTATATTAACCCTTTGGGTGGCATAAATAAGGGAGAGAAGATATGAACTGGATACGTGTTCTGTCAGAGCAGGAATTACCCGAGGGCGAACGTAAGGTGGTCGAAGTGGAGGGCAAGTCGATTCTGCTTCTCCACCACAAAGGCGTCGTGTACGCTATGAATAGCAAATGTCCTCATATGGGCGGCCCCCTGGTCAAAGGCAAAATCAGCCCCGATGGGGCTATCATCTGTCCCTGGCACCACAGCGCCTTTGACCTTCGCACCGGAGATGTCTCGGAATGGAGCCCGTGGCCACCCGTCGCGGGTAAAGTCCTGGGTATCATCTCGCGGGAAAAGGCACTGCCGGTTTACCCGACGCGCGTGGAAGAGGGCAGCATCTTGGTTGGACTATAAGTGAAGAAGAACACTGATTGGTCTTGCCTACAGCTGGAGGAGGCGCAACGCGCAGAGATTCCGAAAAAAAAGTCGCTGACCAACCTCGAAGCGAAGATCGGGGTTGATGTATTCCCTAAATGCGCGGAGTTAAGGATATATATAAAAAAAGTGAGAGAGATTCCCACGTGGAACCTCCCTCTGCCTCATCGTTATGAATCCCCAGCTCGTTACTTCTTGGCCAATTTGCCTTTCAGGTAATCCGCGACGATATCTTTGCTTCCCCAGCCCACCGCGATACCTAGTGCGACTGCGAGACCAATGCCAAGGCCCCAGGCCAGCGGAACGAGGAAGGTGTAGATGATCGAAGTGTCAATGAGCATTTGATCGAGTGCCAGTGTGATAATCAGCAAAGAGAAGAGCGCTCTGAGTATCGTTGCTATAAGGTCACCGGAGGCAACTTCGCGGGTCTTTAATTGCGACCCAATCCAGTCCATGAGGAAATCAACGAGGATAAGGCCGACGATCAGCAGGAGCAGACCAGCAATGAGATGCGGGATGTATAAGACGAGCTTGTTCATAAAGTCAATGAGCAACGCTATTCCCAGCACGTTTATGGCCGCCATGATGAAAATGATATAGATGAACCATCGTACGAGGATGTCGAAGAATTTGGCGGTAGTCATGCCCGATGATTTGACGACATCACCAAACATCGTTTTGTCCAGGGCCGCGCCGAGGCCGATCTTGTCAATGATAGTACCGATGATTTTTCCCGCAAGCTTGCCGGCGAACCAGCCAATGAGCAAAATGATCAGCGCAGCGATGATCGCAGGTATCCATTTG
>JAFGKP010000138.1 GCA_016928455.1 Methanomicrobia archaeon | reverse complement strand
GTCTTGAACGAGCGGTGTAAGCAGTTTGCGGGCATTGAGATCGCGCAGATAAAAGATCAGGTGAAGGACTGGTTACAGGCCGAGAATATCTCTGATATCTTCTACGAGACCTCGCGCAAAGCGGTGACGCGTGGCGGTAGCAAGGTGATCGTTGCGGTTCTCCAAGATCAGTGGTTCATCGATTATACGCCGCAGTGGTGGAAGGATGAAGGGCACAAGCTCGTGGCGCAGATGACTTTCTATCCTGAGAAGTACCAGGCATACATGCACGATATCATTGACTGGTTAGCGTTCAGACCCTGCGCACGTAAACGCGGTTTAGGCACCAGGTTCCCGTTCGAGCGGGCGTGGATCATCGAGTCACTGAGTGATTCGACCATTTATATGGCGATGTACACCATCGCGCATCTCTTACGGGACGTGCCGGTTGACGCGCTGGAAGAGCAGTTCTTCGATTACGTATTACTGGGCAACGGTGATACAGAGCGTGTTGCACAGGCATGCTCACTCGAGGTCGCCGCTCTTGAGCGGCTACGGCGGGAATTCACCTACTGGTACCCGAACGATCAGCGGCATACCGCACCTCCACACCTCTCAAACCATCTCGTCTTCTTCCTCATGCATCATGCGGCGATATTCCCCCAGGAGCACTGGCCGAAAGCGATCACCCTGAACGAGCTGATGATCCGAGAAGGGCGGAAGATCTCGAAGAGCAAGGGGAACGTCATTCCACTGGCGCGCGTCTCGGAACTCTACGGCGTGGATCTCTACCGGCTTTACTGCGCGCTCAATGCTGATTTCGCCACGGTCGTCAACTGGCGTGAACAGGACACCGATGCGTTGCGTCGCCGGTTCCATGCACTCATTACGGTCTTCACGGAGAGTGTCGATGCAGAGCCATTACGCGCGGAGGAGTACACACATATCGATCTCTGGCTACTCTCGCGGTTTTACCGGCGGTTACAGCAATCCTACGAGCTCTTTGAGGGTTTCCGAATCCGAGAAGGCGGGATCAACATGGTCTTCAATCTGATGAACGATCTGCGGTACTATGAGAAGCGGGCGAGCGCGGAACGGAGACAGCGGCTTGTAAGGAACGTGCTGGATGAGTGGCTCATTATGCTCTCGCCGCTCGTGCCGCATATCTGTGAAGAGCTGTGGCACAAACGACATGACTCTTTCGTCTCACTGGAGATACTCCCGCGGATCAAGACTGAGCTGATCAACGACCAGGTGGAACGTGAGGAGGACTACTTGCGCGCGCTGGTCGAGGACATCCAGGAGATCTTGAAGGTGGCACGTATCGAGCCGCGTAAAATCTACCTGTACTCTGCGGATGCCGCGTCCGAGCAGTGGAAGTGGGAGCTCTTCAAGGCACTCAAGGACGTGCCGGAGCGGGATAAGATACGCGAGGCGATGCAAATCCGTAAGGACAAGAGCACGTTGAATTTCGTGAAGCAGTTGTTGAAGAGCAACGCGGAATACGCCGAACTGGATGAATCAGCGATCCTGGCACGTGAGCTGGTGTATCTAAGCCGGGAGTTCGGCTGCGAGATCGGTATCAACGAGGAGCATGATCCCGCGGGTAAGAGAGCGTTTGCGATTCCGCTGAAGCCCGCGATTTACGTCGCGGGGTGAAGCCGCGTTGCTTTTACTGGAATTCAGTATCTGCAGTGCCGAGCAGAGAAAAAGTATATACCGCTGTAATTCAGGATATGATTTAGTTGAGGAACGATGGAAGTAACAGCGGAGTTTTTTAAGGGTGATAACTACGCGGCTTTGACTGGAATCAAGCTGCTGGAGGTCTCAAAAGGGCATGCGCGCGCGATGCTGGAGATCAACGAGAGCCACCATAACATGTTCGGCATGGTGCACGGCGGTGCTATCTTCACGCTGGCCGATTTCGCTTTTGGTGTAGCTTCGAACTCGCATGGCACGGTTTCTGTGGCGATTAACTCCTGTATCTCCTTCTTCAGGGCCGCAACGGACGGCGTGCTCTATGCGGAGGCGCGAGAGATTTCATTCCATCCGAAGATCGCCAGCTACATCGTTGAAGTTACCAATGCGCAGAACGAGCTCATTGCGTCGTTCCAGGGCATGGTGTACCGGAAAAAGGACCCGTTGAAACCGTAACCTGATGAATGGGACTGTATCCGTGTGACGGCCGCATCACGTGATTCGGAAGATCTTCCGCGTCTTCCAGAGAAACCGGATAACCGGAGCCAGGATAGTAACGAGCGGCAAGCTGAACTCCAGTGCGACATCGGTATCCAGCTTCTCCTCGTGGAAGGAGGGCTCGATCTCAAGATCGGCCTGTGGAAATGCTGCGTTTGCGATGCCGCGTCCCGCGTAAAGTGCTCCGATCAGCATACCGGTCTCTGCCGCATCAGGTAGCCCTACCGCTAGCTTACCACGCGCACGCTTCAGCGACAGATGCCTGGTGAGCTCACGCACGAGCGCCTTTCCTGCACTATAAAGCTCGTCTGCGTTCGCCAGTACCGTCTTCCAGTCTGCCCCTTTCTTTTTCGTCTTCTTCCGCGTCTTCTCCTCTCCTTTACCCACTGCGCGGCGTTCCCGCGGTCTTCGGAACAGCGTAAAGCCCAGGATTCGCGCCTGAAATTCGTTCAGATCCGCACCGTATTCGATGCGACCAGCCAGCGCACCGAGCAGTAGCCCAAAATATACCCGTACTTCAGCTACCGGGCCGTCTTTCACGAGCCTGACCGAGATGGCGGCAGGAATGAGTAACGTTACCACAATGAAGAGTATAATGAGTGCGAAAAGGACCAGGAGAATGAGTGCTAGCGTCATTTCGGTGCTCCGGTTAGTTCACGGCAAAAAATCCGTATTGATCCCAGGGATACTAACGGAAACGGGAAGATCGCACGAGACTACTTCGATCGCTCGCTAACATACTGTGTTTATCATCATGTTTCAGTCTTCGCGCTTTCGGCCGTTTTGTCAGCCCGCATCTCCGTGACTTTCTCCATGACGGTCGGCAGCGCTTCGCCTACGATCTTGTCGAGCGCGCCCGACGGTTTCAATGAGAGTACCTTCAACCCCTCAGGGCCTGAAATGCCCTTGAAGACCGCAACGAGCGCAACGGGGCTCAAGCCACCGCCGCCGCCAACGCCGTAGCCTGCTCCTTCCTTCTCTTTATGTGTCGCACCACCGCCGCCACCGGCACCGAACCCGATGCTGAAGACCGGGATCAAGACCTTATCCTCGAACTCTATCGGCGTACCAACCGCGGCCTCGACTGAGATGATCTTCTGGAATTCCGCCAGCATCTCAGCTATAACACCTTTGAGTTCCTCACCCATGCTTTTTCACCTCATAACGAGCAAGGTTCTTCTGCTACTTAACGGTATCCACCGCGGCCGTTCGCTCGTTCAAATGGCGGATTCGAAGCGGTTGCGTTATCTAGGCGAGCGGTCACCATATCTATACGTACGCGAGGAATTTTCGGTACGTTCTCAGCGTCCATTACCGGTACAGACTCGACCTTAGCGACGTCCGTCCAGGAATTGTTGGCTGCCAGAAGAACGTTTGGATCCTCCACCTCATAAAGAACGAAGTATCGAGTTCCAGAGAGATCTAACCATGCGCCACGTACAGTCATCCCTTCAGGGCATTTCCACGCTCCCCACCGTTTCCCCATTTCATCCCTCTTTTCTGGTTCCCACGTCCATATATCCATAAACAACATCTTTTTCTTCCCTTCCTATAACAATTTATTTTTGTACAAAAAAAATTCAAACCTGCACTCAGCGCCTTACTGGGCTTTTTTATAAAAACACTTGGTAATTGCGTGAAATATAATTACCTATGCTTTCACCACGATCGTGTAAGCGGCGAGATCGCCGATCCGCTGGTTCTTATCAGAGATGATAACGTGCGGGGAGCATTCGATGATTCTACACAGCGTTCGTATAAGCGCATCGGCGAACTGAGCGGAACCCATGCGGTTCTTTTGCCGCACCTGTCTTGATATACCTGAGGTGTTTGAAGTAGATGCAGCTAAGAAACCTGGCGGAGGTTGCCGAGCAGGAGCCGATCCGGGGCTTTCATGCCAAATTCGTGCACTCCGCAAACGTAACGGTCTCCTACTGGGACGTTCAAGCGGGCGCGGTACTGCCCGAGCATGCGCATCCGCACGAGCAGATATCGAACCTGCTCGCTGGCGAATTTGAACTGGTCGTCGATGGCGAATCCTGCATCCTGACGGCTAACTCTGTCGCGATCATCCCACCGGATGCCTCGCATTCCGGGCGGGCGCTTACCGCGTGCAGGCTCATTGACGTCTTCTATCCCGTGCGGGAGGATTATCGGGAGCGCGAATAGCGAGATAGTGTAGTACCATACTACTCTAAGGCTAGCGGAGCTCGGGCATTATTTGAAGAGATCTAAGGTAGCTGAATGAATCTTAAGGTAAAGACGGGCGAGCTCGTATGAGGCAGCAAAAGTTTTGCCGCCACGGCGAGGACCACGATAGGTTCATTCTGTTGGCCCTCTTGAAGGAAGGGCCGCTGAGCTCAGATGAGTTGACGGAGAAGGTGAACAGTATCGTCCAGCAAGTTACACTCTTCGGGATGAACCTGGCCCATTCGCTCGTCCGGTCGCTCGGATTCAATCCGGACCGGGAACGTAACGAGCGCCTTGACTCACCTCTGCATGAAAAGAAACGGGAGCACCGGCAGGACTTCGAAATCGCGGCCGAAGTTGAGAAGCCGCTCACGCGTGGCCTGGTCGTCGTCACCGAAACCGGCAAGTTGGCACTCACCGAGGCGGGCGAGGAGGAGGCAAAGCGATGCGTGGCCCATATAGAGCAGATGGCGCAGAAACTGGACGCAAATCTGCTCAGCTCCTCCGCGGCTGCACGGAATACGGTGGTCGCGGATTTTTTCCTCGCGCTCATGAAGCTCATCGCAGGGTTCTTGAGCGGCAGTGTGGGCTTAATCGCGGACGGCGCGGATGCCGCGATCGATACGGCTTCTGCAGCAGTGGTTTGGCTGGGGATAAAATTCAGGAAGGAACTCGTAGGGACTTTTGTCATCATTGTCATGATGTTCGTGACTTCGGGAAGCATCGGCTTCGAGTCGCTCACAAAAGTTCTAGCGGCAGTCACAACATCGATTCCGCCGCTTTCAATGCCTTATCTTGTCATCCTGGTTGAAAGTCTAGCGCTCATTGCCGCCGTGCTCCTCGGGCTCTACCAGCGGTTTGTGGGCAAACGAACCGGCAGCCTTGCGCTCATCTCGCAGTCCGTCGATTCGAAGAACCACATATACGTTGCTGCTGCGGTAATCATCGGCGCGGTCTTCTCAATCTTCGGGATCCACTACGTCGACGCCCTGATCGGCGCGTACATTGCGGTGCGCATCTTAAAGGACGGTGCAGTGCTCACGGGTGAAGCGGTATCTTCGCTAAAGGGCGAGACGCCTGATCTCGCCCGGTATCCCGCACCGCTGGAGCAGCACTGGGAGCAGAGCAAGCTGGAGTCCTTCCGTGGCTGGATCTTGTATGCTGTGGCGGAGCACCATCTGCGCACAAAGGACGAATTGATCGAGACGTTGAACCGGGTCTTCAAGCCCGGCTATCTCCCGCTCTTACATGAGCTCTCCTTTGATCTCGCCCGTGGTATTGATTTCGATCGCGAGTTCGATATGCTCATAAAGCCGCTGCTAACGAAGAAGCTGCTGCGGCAGGATGGCGATGCCTTCCTGCTCACGCGAGAGGGGAAACAGAATGTTCGCCGCATTGTCGAGCACATGCGATACCATCAGAACGATTAATTGAGCAAATCGGCATCATGAGCTGCTGGGCGCAGTGAAGGACGGAGCGTGGTTTGAAGATAGGGATCGTAAGCGAGCTTCAGGTTCACCCGATGCGAGCAACACTTCTACCGAAACCGCTCCACCCCCACCCGATTACAATAGTCGCTTATCGGGCAGATACTGCACTTCGGACTGATCGGCGTGCAGATCTTCTGCCCGTGCATGACGAACAGGTTATTGAAGACGATCCAGTGCTTTTCCGGCAATATATCCCGCAGCGCGAACTCCGTCTGCTCCGGCGTCTTCGTCTTCACCAACCCCAATCGGTTAGAGATGCGGTGCACATGCGTATCGACCGCGATACCCGGCTTATGGAAGCCCATCGTGATCACGATATTCGCCGTCTTACGTCCGACGCCCTTCAACTGCAAGAGCTCGTCAAGTGTTTCAGGCACGTTCGAGTCGTGCTCAGCGATCAGCGTACGCGAGATCTCCCGGATCTGTTCAGCCTTGCGATGGTAAAACCCGACCGGGTAGATCAACGCTTCGATCTCAGCCTTCGTGAGTTGCACTATCGCTTCAGGCGTTGACGCACGTGCGAAGAGCCGCTTCGATGCCACGGCGGTGACCTCATCCTTCGTGCGCAGGCTCAATAAGCAGGAGATCAAGACTCTGTACGGGTCACGGGAGCGTGATACGTTCTCCAGCGCGGACACCGTGTTGAGGTACCGTTCCTTGAGGAGCTGCACGATCTGATCGAGCTCCATCTCGTTGGGCATTGCTTTCTTAGCTCACTCCCCAGCTCTCACTTTCCCATCTATCTCACTCGAACGTTAAATTCTTTCTGGCATGGATGGCAGCACGCGTTCTTCAGTATCGTCTCGGAACATGTAAAGAGGAACTACAGGCAGCTGTGATCAGCTCAAAGAAGCCCTGACGACCAAAACTCTTTTATGCACGCGCAGACTACAGTACTCCAGGAGGTACGAACTATGAGGGATTTTTACTCGTTACCAAAGCTACCGTACGGCTATACAGATTTGGAACCGTACATCTCGGAGGAGCAATTGAGTATCCATCACCAGAAGCATCATCAGGGCTATGTCACCGGTGCAAACGGTATCCTCGAGCAGCTCGACGCGGCTCGGGACAAGGGTGCTGAGCTGGATATGAAAGCGGTATTAAAGGGGCTCGCATTCAATATCGGCGGACATCAACTCCATTCACTCTTCTGGCCGAGCCTCGCCCCTGCGGGCAAGGGTGGCGGAACGCCCGGTGGTATGCTGGGCGATGCGATCGCGCAGGATTTTGGTAGCTTCGAGCGGTTTAAGAAGGAGTTTGCACAGGCTGCAGTAAGCGTGGAAGGATCCGGCTGGGCTGCACTTTCACGCTGCCCGACGACGAAGCGATTGCTCATCATGCAGATCGAGAAGCACAACGTTAATCTTTATCCAGCGTATGCCATCCTCATGGATCTCGATGTCTGGGAGCACGCGTACTATCTCGATTATAAGAACGCGCGCCCACAATTCGTCGAAGCGTTCTGGAGCGTGGTGAACTGGGACGAGGTCAATAAGCGGCTCGAGAAAATCTAGCGGCTTTACGGCATGCACGGACGTGTATAACGCGGTCTCGCTACAGCGTCGAGCATGAACGGCCGAAGACCGAGGCTCGTGTTTGTTTCTGGACGGACGGCAAAACCTGCGCGCTACCTGGCACCAGCGTTAGGCGGTCGTTACGTTAGGTTATTGGTGGATACCGCGGAATTGAATGGCCCGCACAAGATCCTGTCGGGAGACGATGCCCTGCATCTGACCGTTCCGCATCACGATCAGTCTACCCAAATTGCGCATTGACATGAGTTTGAGCGCATCGTAAGCATCGGCATCAGGATCGATCGAGATGATATCGCGGGTCATCACCTCACTGACCGTTGTGCTACTGCGATTGGCGGGCGGCACCTGCTGGACGTCCGAAAAGGTAATAACGCCGACAAGGGGCGCATTTGCACGTTCCTGCACGGGATAGCCCATGTGCCGCGTCTCGAACATCACCCCGATCAGCTGCTCGAGGGTCCACTGGGGTGGTACGGAGACCACATCCGGAACCCGGGTCATAAGGTCGCGCACCTTGACACCCTCGAGCGTAACAGATACCACGGTCGCTTTCTCCTCCTCGCCCCCACCGAAATAGATGAAGACGGCGATGAGGAGCAGGAAGAGCTGAAACGTGAAGAGACCGACAATAGCCATCACAATGGCGAACATCTTGCCGACCGCTACGGCTCGTCGCGTCGCCTCGACATATGACATACGACTGGCGAATGCCGCACGGAGCAGCCTTCCGCCATCCATGGGGAATGCGGGTATGAGATTGAAGAAGCCCAGCAGGATGTTATAAAAGGCGAGTATACCCAGCACGATGAGCACGGCGTTCAGCACGGTCGCGGCGATGACCGTCTCGCCACCCATCAACGACCGCGGTACCGGCCCGTAGAGGAGATAAAGAGCGTAGGAGACGAAACCAATGCACAAACTGAGCCCGGGACCTGCAGCTGAGATATTCGCTTCCATGCGCGGCTCTCGCGGGATCTCCTCCATCTGCGAGACACCGCCAATGATGAAGAGTGTAATCCCTCGTATCTGCGCGCCATAGCGCTGTGCGACGAATGAGTGACTGAGCTCGTGGAAGAGCAATGTAGCGAAGAAAAGCACAGCGGCAACGGTGCCGAGCAGGTACTTGTACGCAGTCGAAACCGCCAGAGCGCCAAAGCCAATGGTAATGTCAAATAATTCGAAATCGTTCGCGGCAAAGATCCAGATGACAAACGCGAAGATGATCAAGAACGTCACGTGTAATCGAATCGGAATACCCCGAATACGCCCGATTTGAAGCGCCCACTTCATGCTCGTTTTCACCGTTCAATACTTACAACATGCTTGCATATTTATACTTACCACAGATCTGTCTCACCGGTGTCACGAAACGTGTTTGTACTATGCAATGCGGTTACGCCATTGATACCGCAGCTGGCTCCTCCGGGTGCTCCGCAAAAGAAACGTGTCCGCACTTATTTGACCGCTTCTGAGGATATTCTGCGTCGCTGGTAATACGAGAATTCCTCAGGGAACGGGTAGGAGAGCTCCTCTTCCCTTCCTGCCTGCTCCAGGCCCCGTTTCGTGGCCACAAATTTTGCGATCCCCGCGGCAGAGAGAGAATAATAGTATTCAACGAGCGTCGAGGTTTCCTCACGGACATCCGTAATGATGCCCTGATCTTTGAATTCGTAGAGGAGCTTTCGCACCTCCTTGGGAGTTATGGCAGCAGCTCGGGCGAGGTCCAAATCCCGTACGCCCGCATCCATCGAGAGATTGGCTATGATGTTCACGCCCCGCTCGCCCCACCGATCCTTAACCCGCTGGACGAGTTCGACACGCGCGTCTTCGCTGAGGAACTCCGCACCACGCTCTATCTTATACCGTTCAGTATCATCCTTTAACCGCTCAAGGTTCTCTTTCACCGATTTGGGTAGATAGATGCGATAATGTGGCCGGTCCCGGCGCTTTCGGATACGCAGTTCGCCCAGCCCCAGTTCCTTCACCAGAAGTGAGACGTCCGTGAGAAAACCCTCTGATCGCGAGATGAGCTCATACGTTCGACGCGGTTTGTCAAGCTCGAAGAGCATCTCAAGCACCAGTATCTGCGCCAGCTCGCGTTCAAGTTGCAGCAGCGATTCCCAGTGCGCTTTCATACGCTCAGGAAGCCGGAACGAATCTCTATCACCCGCAGGGACGCGATAATGATGCCCAATGATCTCACGGATACTGCAGGGTATTCGATTACTGTGAAATAACCCGAAGGTGTGGTAAAGATTCTTGAAGACCAGCTTCTGATACTTGCGCGGGTGAATGACGCCATCTTCGGAGCATTTCATCAGTATGCGAAGCGCAATAACGTCGAAATCTGGGGAGAGCTCTAGCGGTATCTTGTATCGGTTCTTATAATACGGAACGATCTTAACGCCCGGCGGAATTGAGTAGCTCGCAATGGCTGCCGGCTCCTCGGCGTCGTGGCCCGTGAAGTCGGTAATCGCGATGAGCGCCCATTGCGGGATATTGATCGCTCCTCCCGCCCATGCCTTCGCCGCCCGTGCGAGCGAGAACTGATCCTGATAGCTCCGCCCGTAAGCGGTGGATACCTCTGTACAGCGCGCATCACGTTCCGCGATACGCTCGTACACAGGCCAGAGATAGATCGCCACCTCCAGATCCTTGATTGAAAGCGCATTCTTCCGCCGCAGCCCCTCGTGCCGCAGGTCGAGCGCACGCGCGAGATCAGCGACGTGCACGCAGGCAAAATAGTCCGCTCGAATCAACCACGCATTCGCACGTTTCTCCACGAGCCCGTGCTCGCGGAGCCAGCTGAGAGCATGGTAGACGGAATACGGCGAGAACTGGGGCGTGGACTTCAGAAGCGCTTGGGTTGTGAGCGGCTGCTCATCAAGCTTTTTTACGATACCACCACGCAGCGGGCCCAGGACAAATTCGTACCGTGAGGTCGCGAATTCGGACTCTACAGCGCGCCAGAACTCAACCGGGGAGAGCTCTACCTCGAGCTGACCTACCCGGTCAGTGAAGTGCGAAAAGACCTTCCGCCGGAAGCTCCCGGTAAGCTCGAACCTGATAAAGGGCGGAAAGTCGCGGAGGTGTATCGCCTCGCTCGTCACGGCCCTGTGTTTTCTCCAGTTAATTATATTTTTATATTTTTAACTATAAAAAATTTTTGTCAGCGGGAATAGGAAAATTTTAAATACTTGACGCGCCTCTTCAGATCATGCACCAGGGCGATCCCCGATCTGATATCTTGCAGATGCTGAGACGGCAGGAGGCGTCCGTGGATGAATTGAGTGCACAACTGGGCATCTCGTCCACCGCTGTTCGGCAGCATCTCGCGATCCTCGAGCGCGATAGGCTCGTGGCGCGTACGCCCGTGCATGAGAAGGTTGGACGGCCAAAGCTCTTCTATTCGCTCTCCGCAGAGGGTGAAGAATACTTCCCCAAGGCTTATTATCAGGTCCTTACCGGGATTATCGCGGACATACTCGCGCGTGAAGGTCCTGAGGACGTGCGAGCATTGATGGGCCGGTTGGGGGCACAGCACGCGGCGAAGTTCAAAGAGCGTGTGGGGCGCGATGGCAACGTGCAAGAGCTTGTGGTGGTCTTGAACGAGCTGGGTTGCTGTGCTGAGCTGGCGAGCGAAAATGGCAATAGGATACTTAAGGAGTACAACTGTCTCCTCTACAAAGTTGCAATGGAGTTTGGTGATATCGTTTGTGCGTTCAACGAGAAGTTCATTGAGACCTTGCTCGATACTCCCGTGGCGATGCGAAATTGCATCGCACGGGGTGACCGATACTGCTCGTTTGTCATCCCTGCAAGATAATGCCGTGTTGTGGGCGCCTTAGAACGGCAGGAGCAAATGGGTACTGGGGTAGATCATCCTGAACGCGATGTAGAACATCACCGCAGCAAAGAGATACCGTAACGCCCTTGCAGGTACTATGTGCGCCGTGTGCGCTCCGAGCTGTGCGACCGGGATGCTGGTCACCGCCAAACAGGCGAAGATGAAGAGATTAAGGTAGCCCACAGAGTACGGTGGAAGCTCGAGGACGGCAAGCCCGTTGAGGAGGTAGCCAAGCGCACCACTACAGCTCGTGAAGATGATCACAGCAAGCGAGGTCCCAATCGCATGATGCAGCTTGAATTTGAGCCCCATAACGAGCGCAGGCACCGTGATGGTTCCACCGCCGATGCCGGTCAGGCCGCTGAGCATGCCCACAGCAAAGCCCAGAAGCGCCCAGGCGAGCGGTCGCGACTTCCGCTCCGCTTCTTCTTCGCTCGCCTCAGCCGTGGACAGCTTCCCGATCACCATCTGAATACCACCGATGGCGAGTATGATCCCGAAGAGCGGTTTCAAGATCGCCGCGGTGAGGAATTGGGCGGTGATTGTCGAGCCGGTGAGCGCACCGAGCGATCCGAAGAGCCCCATAACGAGCGCGGCCTTCCACCATACCGCTCGCTTTCTGGTATGTATCCAGGTACCGCTGATCGCGGTGGGAAAGACCACAAGCAGCGCGGAGCCGAAGGCAAGCTTGATCGCTGTATCGGGGATCACGTCCATAGCCGTGAAGAGCCAATACACGACGGGAACCATAATGAAGCTCCCACCAACCCCGAGCAGTCCTTCCCCGAAACCCACTGCGATGCCGGTCGCGGCAAGGATTACAAGGACGATCAGCAATTCCATGATGTATGAAAAAGGAGATCTCTGTTCTTTAGTATTGCTATTTCATCCGTTGGAGGTCCTCCGCAGCCTGAAGTCGGAGAAGAACCTTTTTGCTTACAGATCGGTATAGCAGGTTACAGCAACCCGGTCACCTTCCTCAACGCCTTCCTTATTCGCCGCTATCACCACAAAACCGTCCGATTTCGTCATGCTCGAAAGGATACCCGAGCCGCTCACGCGTACAGGCTCCACAGCATAATCATCGCCATCGCGAAGCATCCGCACCCGTACAAAATCAGTTCTCCCCACGGTTGACGGGATCTTCTTGCGTGCAATAGCACCAATGATTCGGCGTTCATCAGCGAGACCGTGCAGTGCGTAGAGAAACGGCCGAACAAGTAACTCAAAGGCCGCGATCGTCGCCACCGGATAGCCCGGAAGGATAAATACCGGTTTGCTCTTGATGAGGCCGAACCCAACCGGTTCGCCCGGCCGAATAGCCACGCCATGAAAGAGCAACTCACCCAGCTCTTCCACCGCGTCCGCGACGTAGTCTCGGGAGCCGACTGAGCTGCCCCCGGTCACCAGGAGCACATCGCAGGTACCTTCCAACGTCTGCCGCACGCTATTCAATATCGCGGTATAATCGTCGTGTACTATCCCAATGCGATAGGGGCTTCCAAGGGATTGCGTAAGTGCGGTCAGTACGTAACTGTTCGCATCCGCGATCTTCTTCGACGTTAGACCGTTTGCTGCCGCTTCAGCTCGAGACAGCTCCGCGGGATCAACGAGCTCATCGCCTGTTGAGAGAATACCGATCTGTGCTTTCCGATACACTCGCACGGTCGTGAGCCGCAGCGAGGCGAGCAAGCCGATATCGTGCGGCCTGAGTCGCTTCCCGGCTTTCAGTACCAATTCGCCCTGCTTCACGTCCTCGCCCCGTGCGGAGACGTTCTTCCCGGGCGTCACTGGCTTGAAAATATCCACCATATCGCCCTGTTCCTTGGTATACTCGAGCATGACGACCGCGTTACTGCCCTTTGGTACTGGCTTCCCGGTCGCAATGGGCGTGCATTCGCCAGTCTTTAACGCCAGTTGAGTGCCGCTTTCATCTTCTGAAGGAGACCGTATCAGCTTCAAAGTTACCGGAGTACGTGGTGTTGCGCCAAATGAGTCCTCACCCCGAACCGCATACCCATCCATCGCGGCACGATCAAAGGGCGGGCTATCAACAGGCGAATGGACGTCCTCGGCCAGTACTCTTTCCAATGCGTCGTCAAACCTGATAATCTCCGCGACCATCCGGTGCGCATGCGCTAACACCACCTGCAGCGCCTGATCATACGAGATAAGTGTGCGAAATAGTTTCATGATGCTTATGCTTGTTCCTCCAATCTCGTTCTTCCTCGCAGGTACACCGTGACGATACCTGCGTCGGTCAATCGCCGTCTCAAGACCTCATCGTTCGTCAGCACGGCTGCGCCACACCGAGCCGCTAAGAGGATAATAGTCGTGTCGGTATCGCTTCCTCCTTCCTCTTCTACCCCAGCCTCCAGCACGATGGTGCACCCACACCGCTCGCGGCTGCTCTTCATGTCACGAACGTAATCCTGGAGTAGTGCATATCCGACGGCGGCCGCTCTTCGCTCTTTACCCTTCATGTTCGCTCTTCCTCTAAGCGCTTCCAGCTCATTCAGCACCGCCCGGGGCACAATGATAGCGGTATAGCCCAGACGCTCCAGCTCCGCGAAGATATCCACGCCAAATTCCCCCGGTATCAGGAGTGCATTAGTGTCCACGATCACGCTCTTCCCAGGCACGGTCTCCGTTACCTAAACGGATCCGTTAAGTGAAATAAGTTACGTTGTGCTCCGGAGCGAATTATCGGCGTTTAAACCGTTTTTCGATTTCATTCTTGCTCAGTCGAATCATCGTTGGTCGTCCATGCGGGCAGGTGAACGGCATCTTCGTCGCCTTCAAGTGCTCCACGAGCTCGCGCATCGCCTCGTACGACTGCTTCTCCCCGGCCTTGATGCTCGCTTTACACGCCGCGGTGCTGAAGAGCACCTTTATCCGCTCCTCACGTTTACCGCATTCCTCCACTAGCTGCAACATGACCTCCGGAAGCTCTGCTTCACCGATCATACCGTGAAAAACGATGGGAATCGCCCTGATTACGTAACTGTCATCGCCCAGACGTTCGAGATCGAAGCCCATCTCACGGAGCGCTGCCTCATGCTCCCTGAGCACATAGCGTTGATGTGGACTGAAGTCTGGCACAAGCGGTCGCAAAAGTGCTTGCTTCTCTATTCGGCCACCGTATCGGAGCAGCAATCGCTCATAATTGATCCGTTCTGCGGCCGCGTGTTGATCGATCAGCAGCACATCATCGGTCTCGCTCTGTGCGACGATGTAACTGTCGAGTACCTGATACAGAGGAAGAGGAAGAATGTCCAGATTGATACCCTCTCGATGCTCATCCTCCTCTGCCGCCGGGTATACCTCCTGGAAGGATGTTTGCACACTGATGATTGTCGGTTTTTGCTCTTCTTGCAGTCCAAAGAGCGTGGCGGCTCGAGGTGTTGCTTTGTCACCGTCGCGCTGCGCCATCTCAGGTATGAGATCCGCGGAACGCAACGTAGTGGTCACCGCATGTGCGATGAGCTGAAAGACCTCATCGGCTTGGTAGAACTGTATCTCGTGCTTTTTCGGGTGGATATTCACGTTCATATCGCCTGGGTCTAGGGTAAGTGAAACTACCGCAAAGGGATACGCGTGCTTCGGTAGCAGGGACATATAACCCCGCTTTATCGCTCGCTCCATGAGCTCGCTTCTCACAAAACGCTGATTCACATAGGTGAAGAGATGACTTTTTGTGCCGTAAGAGAGGACGGGTTTCGATATATAGCCGGCGAGCGCAAACTGGGAGGGAGAAGGGGGCAGGTTCGCGAGCGGCTTCAACTCGAGCAGCGCGTTCGCAATGCCGCTGCCGTAGGCGGTAACGATGGCATCGAGCATGCTTCCGGTGCCAAGAGTGGTCAGGATTGGGGTAGTATCATGTATGAGCTCGAATTTGATCTTCGGGTAGATCACCGCGTAGTTGATACAGACGTCGACGACGTGCCGGAGTTCCGTGGATCTCGATTTGAGCGTGCCGATTCGTGCAGGGAGATTGTAAAAGAGGCTCTTCACCTCGATGCTCGTGCCCACCCCACGGGTGACTCGCCGCCGCTCCTTTACCGCTCCACCCTCAATGGTAAGCTGTGTGCCGAAAGCCTCGCGCACATGCCGTGTGCTCACGGATACCCGTGAGACTGCCGCGATGCTCGGTAACGCCTCACCGCGGAAGCCCAGCGTATGCAGCGATAGCAGATCCTCGAGCTGTTTTATCTTGCTCGTTGCGTGCTTCGCGAATGCAACCTCCAAATCATCTTCGCTGATACCACAGCCATCGTCCGTGACCCGGATAAACGCTCTCCCGCCGTTGCTCAGCTCCACACGAATATGGCTGCTTCCCGCATCGATCGAATTCTCGATCAGCTCTTTCACAACTGATGCAGGACGATCAACGACCTCCCCAGCAGCAATTTTACCGATCGTCTGCTCCTCAAGGATAAAAATGCTTCTCATAGCGTAGCTTGGTCATCCCGGCACGTCAAATTAACTGCTCGAAAACTTCGCTAACGCGTTCGTTTATAGGGTAGGCGTGGCTGGTTGGTAATTTGATGTCGATAATCACCAAAGCGAGAGGAAACCCCGGCGAAGCTGGAGACTGATTGCTGCTTACGTAAATAGGTAATATGCCGGAACTTCCGCAGGATCTCATCCAACCGTTTTCGCTGTTCTTCTGTTGAAATGCCCTCTTTAACATCGCCTTTTCCCTCAACATCGGTATAGAACTCTTCGATGAGCTTAAAGAGCTCCAGGAGCTCCGAATCATCAACATACGTGTTGACCAGCTCCTGTAGTTCATCATATACCTCTTTCAGCGCTTTCTTGAAGTTCCTGGCACTCTGGCCCAGTAAGCACATCTCGCAGTCGCTCAACTCGCGCTCGAGTCGATCGAGTGTCCAGCCGCTTGCCAAGAGGCGCACCTTGGGATAGAATCGCTTAACATATTCGGGCTTCTGAGCCAGAATGTTGCGGAGACTTACGAGCCCGATGACCACGCCATGTTCGACGACTGGTAGTCGCTTGATGCGCTTCTCAGCCGCGATTTTACTGGCCTCATCGAGCGACATATCTGGCGCCACGGTGATCAGTGGTGAGGTCATGATCTCCTTTGCCCGTACTTCGTCGGCCCGCTTATTCTTCAAGAGCACTTTCAAAGCAACGTCACGCTCGGTCACGATCCCGGTCGGTTTGCCCTCTGCAGTGATAACGACACTGCCGATCTCCAGCTCTGCCATATTCTTCACGATCTCCGTGACCAGCGCATCTTCGTCTACCGTGATGATGGGATGGCTCATCACATCGCGAACTTTCAGCTCTCTTTGGCCTTCCTCTGTGAACATACTGCTCATCTTTCCTCTCGTTTTATCGGGTAGCTGGAATGCAACTTTATCTGTTCGAGGACACGTGGTGAGTCCGCGAAGACCGCGCCGAGATCCACGGTACCTACCACATCCACCACGCCTAACGCCGCAACAGCTTCTCCTGCTGGATTTCGAATCGGAGCTACAACCACAGGAACATGCGCATACCTACCGGTCAGCGGTGTCGTCCGTATAACCCGATTTTCCTCAAGCGCGCGCTCCAGAACAGGGCCGGAGTACTCGAGATCCAGCACGCTCCCCTTCTCCACACAGACCCCCCGTTTATTCTTGCTCCGCATAGTAACAGGAATGACCAGCAACTCATTCACTGCTGTGGCAATCGGTGCGAGTTCTTCCGCCGTGGAATCTTCATGTATCATGCCCATTCCCTTCTTCCTCCTACCATCCCGCTGAGGTATCAAGCGGGAAACAAATGCTCCCAACGCATCACTCACCGAGAAGAGTGCACGCAGTAAATAAAACCGTCCCCCCTTATTTAAAACTTCCACGACCAGAAACCTAAAAAGACGCGTTGAACGAACAGACTAGAGAGAGGACAGGGGGGAGCTGCCCTCGAGGGTTACAGGGAGAAAAGACGAAGCACGTAGCTAACTGAAGCAGGTGTGAAGGAACACCAGCCAATCAGTTCGTTACGTTACACGCTTTTCGGTCATCAGCTGCATGACCGCAGTTTTGAATGCAGCGGAAACAAGTTCTGCTCGCTCTTCCAGCAGCCGTTCGCACTCTCTCCGACTATTCACCGTCAAGGTATCCGAGACGAGGATCTCCGTTTCGTAGATCTCTCCATTGATAATCTCCACTTCCGCGCGATCGTTGATCTGGAATCGCACGAACATCTTGCTCATTAAGCCCCGTTTCGTCTCTTTCACGTGCAACTCGGCCAGCAGTGAAGCGTTAACGGAAAGATCTTCTCGATACACTGGATAGACAAGGTCTTCCAGTACCGCACCGGGCGAGTCTGCGAAGATGTCATCGTGGTAAACGATGAGACCGATGTCCAGATCCACTACGTGAGGCGTGAGTGATCCGTCATGCTGCACCGCGCGCAACGTCTCGTTCACCAGCCCCCGTACATACTCGTTCAGATTCCCCTTCGTCGTGTCCTGATTCGGATATTCGCTCACCATTGGGAAAGTAATGCCAGATAGAGTCACCCCTTAAATAGCTTTCGGTTACTGTTCATTTCCGCGCACAGTTGAATTGGTCAAGAGAAGGTACGGTATGATAAGTTTCTGCAGAAATCTGCTTCAGCCCAAAAAGCGGAAGAGATAAGAGGATGCCCCGAGGAGCATTCACAACGAGCTTGCAAAAAGCGAAGTCATTCTGGTAAAGGGATCCTCTCGGCCGTCTCTGGCGGGTTCTAGGCGTTTCATCCCGCTTTAACTTTGCCCTTCAAATGCTGCTAGGGTGCAGCTATCGACTTTCGGGATAACGCCGCAGAACAGAAATCGAAAAGTTTATAAAACGTTGTGAGAACGTTAGTCTGGCATGGAACGTGAGAACACCGTACTCAAGGAGGCGCACATTCTGTTACATCCCCTTCGGTACCGGATAGCATCGTTACTCGCAGAGCGACCGCTGAACCTGCAGGAGCTCATTGAGACGCTGTGCGAAGACCGCCGCCTGATCTCCTATCATCTTCTCATCCTGGAAGAACACGGCTTTGTAAGTGGTAAATTCAAGTTCTCCCGTTCTGATCAGATGGAATCGCGTGAAGCGGGAGTAGCGTATGGGGTCACCGAGAAGGGGCGCATCTCCTATCAATTCCTCATCCTTGAGGCCGAGGGCGTCGTCGGTGACAAGACCAGACATCCGTTACCGCTCGTGATGAAAGGGCGCGTTGCGCGAGAATACCAGACGACCGATAAAGTAGAGGGCGTGCTCTCGGAGCTCAAAAGAATCCTTTAGCGGTTCATCCGTAGCTCTGCATTTGAGAAGATGATTGCGCTTATGTCCGTGTGTCACGTAACTTTAAAGGAGTGAGAAGACCTTTAGCTTCTACACCATGCTCGACCGGCTCTTCGCTCCCCGAAGCATAGCGATAATAGGTGCAACACCAAAAGCGGATAAGGTGGGCAATACAATCCTCAGGAATTTGTGTGCGGTTCGTGATTCCACAAGGTCTGTTAACGAGACACGCTCGCGGATTTACGCGGTCAACCCGAAGTATACGGAAGTACTGGGCCTTCAGTGCTACCCTTCAGTCTCCCGAATTGATGAGCGCGTGGATCTCGCAGTAGTTGTGGTGCCTGCCAGCCATGTGCCAGAGATACTCGAGGAATGCGGCCGCAGTGGCATTACGAACGTGATTGTCATCTCCGCGGGCTTTAAAGAGGCGGGACGGGACGGTGCAGTCCTCGAAGCAGAACTCGTCCGAATCAGCAAGCGATACGGCATTCAGCTCGTTGGCCCGAACTCTTTAGGGGTCATCAACACACACGCAGGCCTGAACGCGACGTTCGGCAAGGTGATGCCAATGAGCGGAAAGATCGCCTTCCTGACCCAATCCGGCGCGTTCGCCCTGGCTGTTATTGACTGGGCCATACAGGCGAGGATGGGGTTGAGTAAGCTGGTCTCGCTGGGCAACAAGACGGTGCTCGACGAGAGTGACTTCCTCGAGTTCCTGGCGACGGACGACGAGACCGAGGTGGTCACGATGTATCTTGAGGATATCCGCGACGGGCGGCGATTCATGAAGATCGCGCGACGCATCTCGGAGACGAAACCCGTGGTGGTGATGAAGAGCGGGAAGACCGAAGCAGGGACGAAGGCGGCCTCAAGCCATACCGGGAGCATCGCGGGCAGCGTTGAAGCCTACCGTACAGCGTTTCGTCAGACTGGCGTGATCGAAGCGAACTCGATAAGCGAGCTCTTCGACTTTTCACTCACCCTCGCGCGTATCCGGCTCATCAATGGCGGCATCGCGGTGGTGACAAACTCCGGCGGTCCCGGTGTGATGGCTGCGGACGAGATCGGGCGGCTTGGACTCCAATTCGCGGCGTTTGATCGTGCTACGATCGAGCATCTGCGCGAGCTGGACATGGCGAACGTGTACAACCCCGTGGACGTGCGCGGCGATGCGGATTCAGAGAAGTTTGGAAATGCGCTTAACATCGTCGCCGCGGACAACCGTGTGGGTGCGATCATCGCGATTCTCTCGCCAACCGCGCCAATCGCATTTGAAACAGCGGGCGAGTATCTCCTGAAAGTGAATGAACATACACCGGTTATACCCGTCTTTATGAGTGCTGATGCGATTGCTGCGACCGTGGAACGGCTGAAGCAGCACGGCATCACCAATTATTTCGATCCTGTGCGCGCGGTAGAAGCGCTCTACGCGGTAATGAAGTACAGCGAACGGCGCACGGAGGTATCCACAGTACCACCACGCTTCAACGTTGATAGAACCGCTGTCGAGCGGATACTGGCGCTGCACGAGCGTGACGAGACGGGAATGGGGTTGGGATCTGAGAGTTTTGCTGTATTAGAGGCGTATGGCATCCCAGTCCCGCCATACGGTGCCGCGAAGACGGCTGATGAGGCGCTCGCGATCGCGGACCGCATCGGCTATCCGGTGGTGATGAAGGTGCTCTCACCGGATATCATGCACAAAACAGATGTCGGCGGCGTAAAGCTGGGTGTTGAACGTGATGCGGTACGAGAAACGTTCTTCGAGCTTGTGCACCGGGCTGAACGCTACACGAGCGCGCGACGCATTGCTGGCGTGCTCGTCCAGAAGAAGATCGAGGGGGGACGTGAAGTGATTATCGGTCTGAAGCGCGACGCGCACTTCGGGCCGCTCCTCATGTTTGGCCTTGGTGGGATCTATGTGGAGGTCTTTAAAGATGTTTCCTTCGGGATCGCGCCCTTGAGCGATAAGGATGCACTGGCAATGATAAAAGCGGTGAAGGCATACAGGATATTGAGGGGCACGAGAGGCGAGCCCCCGGCCGATATCATTTCGCTGGTTGACCTGCTCCTGCGGTTCTCGCAGCTCAGCACCGAGTTCCCGGCGATGCTCGAGGCTGACCTCAACCCGGTCAAGGTCTTCGCAAAGGGGAAGGGCTGCTGCGCGATCGATTTCAAGCTGGTGACAGAAGGGGGGAAAAAAAGGAAATGAAAAGCGTACTGGTTTCCTCGATAGAGGAGTATTCGGGCAAGAGCGCAGTGATTATCGCACTGGGACAGATACTCGAGGAGCGTGGATTTAGAGTTGGGTATTTCAAGCCATTGGGCATAGGAATCACACGGATCGGCGATCGGTTCGTTGACGAGGATGCGTACAACACTGCCACCGTGCTCCGAACGGGCGACTCTCTCGAGGATGTCTGCCCGCTGACGCTTGATAAGCCGTACGTAGAATTCGCGCGATCCGCAGATCCTTCGGAACTGAAGCAGCGCGTACGGGAGTCGTACGCACGCGTAGCCATGGGCAAGGATATTGTACTCGTGGAGAGTGCAGGCGAGTACAAGTTCGGGAAAGCGCTGGAACTCTGTGATTTCAACATCGCCACCATGCTTGATCTGAACATTCTACTCGTCGTAAAATACACGAGCGATTTCGTCCTCGATAAGATCCTGGCGGCACGCGAGCTGCTCGGCGAGCGGCTCAGGTTCATCATCTTTAATCAGCTCGCGGGCTACAAAACGGCATACGTCGAGGAAATCAACAAGCGTTTCTTGAAGCGGAAAGGGATAACGCTTCTGGGGGTTCTGCCGTACAGCCCGCTTCTCGCCGGGCTCTCAGTTCGCGAGATCGCGGAGGCCTTGAACGGTGAATGGCTCATCAGAGGCAAGCAAGGAGAAGAGGCGATCATTGAAGAGTTGCTGATCGGCGCAATGTCTCCGCCAGCCGCGCTGAAGTACTTCAGACGGGTGCGGCACGCAGCGCTGATTACCGGCGGCGATCGCGCGGATTTGCAGAACCTTGCACTGGAATCCGGTAATATCGAGTGCTTGCTGCTGACCGGGAATCTTGAACCGGCGGGTACGATTCTCGGGCGAGCGGAGGAGCTGGGCGTGCCGATCATTCTTGTCGCGGATGATACGCTCACGACGATCGAGCGGTTGGATGAAGCGCTGGGGAAAGCGCGAATACGTGGCGCGACGAAACTGAGGAAGGTGAAAGAGCTCGTCGAGCAGTTTGTCGATCTTGACCTGCTCATCGCACCTGAGGACTGAACGGGTGCGCGCTTGTGTGGAACCAGCCACAGATTTTTTTATGACTACGTCTATTAGTAGAATTGTGCGGGCTAGCCTGGGGGGTTAGGCGTCCTCTGTTACTCGAAATCGCCGATATGCGAGGGGCGAAGCCTGAGGAAGGCTCTGT
>JAFGKP010000137.1 GCA_016928455.1 Methanomicrobia archaeon | reverse complement strand
ACGAAGATGAACAAGCTGATCAAGAGCATGAACCCGGCGAAATATGAGGAGTGGAAGCTCGATGCGGCGACGGGTAACGTCGCTTTTGGCTCAGCATTGTATAACTGGGCAGTGAGCGTCAGAACCATGCAGAGCACCGGCATCGCGTTCAAAGAGGTTTACGATTACTGCAAGGCTGGGAACATGAAGGAGCTGGCGCAGAAGTGCCCCGCGCATCTCGCCGTGCTCGACATGGTCACTGAGCACCTCCCCAATCCCCTGGTGGCACAGAAATACCGTGTGCCCGTGATCTGGCGTGGTGATGCTACCTCCACGATCGGGAAGGACATGGCAGCGTGTAACCGAGCAGGTGATGTCGCTTTCATGGTCACCGATATTTCCGTGGATCCACATGCGGGCGAAGTGGCTACCGGTCGGCTCTTCAGCGGTAGCCTGAAACGCGGTGATGAATTGATCATCTCCGGCCTCTACAAGACGAACCGTATCCAGCAGGTCTGTATCTTTATGGGTGAGGAGCGTGTCGAGGTCGATAACGTGCCTGCAGGTAACATTGCGGGTCTCGTCGGCTTGAAGGATGCTATTGTCGGCACCACGCTTTCGTCCAAGGAGATGGCACCCTTCGAGAGCATTAAGCATTACAGTGAGCCGGTTGTTACCGTCGCGGTCGAGGCGAAGAACACGAAGGACCTGCCGCACCTCATTGAGGTGCTCCGAAAGCTGGCAAAGGAAGACCCTTCGATCCGCGTTGAGATCAATGAGGAGACAGGAGAACACCTGATCTCCGGTATGGGCGAACTCCATCTCGAGATCATTACGCACCGCATTAATGTCGATGAGAACGTACCCATCATAGCCTCACCGCCCATCGTCGTCTTTAGAGAGACGGTCGAGGCACATGCGGGGCCTGTAGAGGGGAAATCGCCGAATCGGCACAATAAGTTCTATTTCGAGGTCGAGCAACTTGAGCCTGCGGTCCTTGAAAAGATACAGACAGAGGGGATTCAGGTCGGCAAAGATAAGGTGGCGATGCGAGATCAACTGCTCGAAGCGGGTCTGAACAAGGACGAGGCCAAGAACGTGGTGAGCATCGTCGAGGGCAACATGCTGCTTGACATGACCAAAGGTATCCAGTACCTGCGTGAGACGATGGAATTGGTCATAGAGGGCTTTGATGAGGTCATGCATCAGGGGCCTCTGGCGAAGGAGAAGTGTCGTGGCATCAAGGTGAAATTGATGGACGTGAAGCTGCATGAGGATGCGATCCATCGCGGCCCCGCTCAGGTGATCCCAGCAGTGCGCAGCGCCCTGTTCGCCGCTATCCTGCTCGCCAAGGCAAACTTCCTCGAGCCGGTCCAGACGGTCTTCATCAGTATACCCCAGAACCTACTCGGGAACGTCACCCATCAGCTACAGGGTAGGCGAGGTCAGATACTGGACATCCAAACCGAGGCCGATATGGTCTCGCTGCAGGCCGAAACACCAGTGGCTGAGATGTTCGGGTTCGCCGGTGACATCCGATCAGCAACAGAGGGCCGAGCGCTCTGGAGCACGGAGTTCGCGGGCTTCAAACCCATTCCCCAGAACCTCTTCGGTGAGAAGGTACTGGACGTGCGGAAGCGGAAAGGGTTGAAACCGGAGATGCCCAAAGCCGCCGATTTCATCTCGTAAAGTGAATAATCGGAGCACACGTGAAAGAGGGCTGCATGACTGTGTCTCTCTCCATCTCTCGGTAGGAACAGGCAACCGAAATAAACCATTCATATCGAGGGCGCCTCGGCGCCCCATCCCTTTACTTTCCCGGTGCCAGTGTCGCCAGGAAGTGGAGATACTCTTCACAGACGCGTTCGGCCGTGAATCCGATCCAATCTGCAGTTAGGAGCTCTGGTGGGAGCTGCGAATCCACCGGAAGGATACCTGAAAAGGCGTCATTCACGTCGACGCGCTTCAAGAACGTATAACTCGGATGGAGCTTACTAACCGTGCGCGGCTATGTAGTCCGTTTGGTGCTCTCTGGATAAACACAGCGGATTCGACCCTCATACTCGATCGAGCGCGTCAGCCCTGAGGCGAATCGTCAATAATACACGAGAGTCCGAGCAAATCAGTAAGATAAGAGCAGTAGCCGCTTCTGCATCTCCTCATACCGGGCTCGAATGGTAATCGGGGTCGTTCCAGCCACCTTGGCGATCGTAGACTCGTCTACGGACTCACCACTCAATCGTGATGCAAGATAGATCGCAGCACCCGCGGTTCCCGTGGGTGACCACCCTTTCGCCATTCCCATGCTGCCACTCTTACGGATGATCTGTATCGCGCGCTCCCGGACGGTGCTGCTCAAACCGAGCATGGAGCAGAACCGGGGTATGAAGCGGGCAGGGCTCGCCGGTGCGAGTTTTATCCCCATCTCTTTAATGAGAAACAGATATGCACGCCGAATCTTCTTCAACGGCATTTTTGAGACCATCGCAATCTCCTTCAGGGTTCGAGGAATGCCATACTGCCTGCAGGTGATATACAGCATTGCCGATACCAGTTCCTCTACACTCCGTCCCTTAATCAGATTTTGCTGCATCGCTTCTCGGTACAAAATGGCGGTCTCCTCCCGTACATCCGCGGGCAACTTGAGCGCCGATGCCATCCGATCCAGCTCGCCAAGCGCGAGTATCAGGGTCTTATCGCTGCCCTCCAAACCAATCCGACCACGCAACCGAAACGTCTGCGGAAGTCCTTTCGGGATCGGCGTGCTCAAGCCTTTGTTATGGAGTCGATAGCTCACGGGAGGCCCGGTCCGTACCCGTTGTGCGGCTTGGTCCTGATCGTACGCGCGCCATTCGGGGCCAAGATCAATTAAAGCTTCCGCTAACACCACCCCGCAATCAGCGCAGTACAGCTCTGCATGCTTGGGATCCATCACGATACGTTTCGAGCCACATTCCGGACACGTTCGAATTCGCTCCATTATATATATTATAGTTACAACTTTATCGCATAAAAGACTTTGCTCAATTGAATAAATTAGCAATATCAGAGTGCTAACCCGTTCCCTTCTATCGCCACTCTATCTCACCGAATGCGGGCTTTTGTCGTGCCCACTCGCTGATATATGTCCACGTACGTCATCGCCTGGAAACCGGCAACCGTCGGGTAACGCAAGCACGTTTCTTTGACTCGTTACACCGCACGTTCTCACGCCTCAACCGCGTTTGTGAGTGCGGTCAACGATTCAATGCCTCGAGAACCGCGTCATGCTCAACGGTCGTTGAGTCGCGTACAGAGCCGGTCACCGAGCACTCCGGGAAGCAGCGACGCTGTACTGTTTCACGTGCCGTACGTGAAATAACTGGGCGATCTTTTACGTTCGCGGCAAGTTCGCTACTCAGAGCTATCAGGACCACAGAACAGACGAAGAGCAACCATCATAAGGAAACGTGCCCCCGAACGCTCAGAATTCCAATCGCAGCGTCACAATCTCAAAGGGGTTCATAGTCAGTTTGAGCGTTGTCCCCTCCTGGATTACCTCTTTCGTCAGCGCCTGATCTTCCTCCTCCAGCATATTTACCACCTTCACGTCCGTGGGCGCTTTGAAGAGCGTTATTTCAGTCTTGGTCTCTTGTCCGTTGGCCTCGTAGAAGCGGAGAATAACGCCTACCTTGTCCTCAGCACGCTTCAGTGCCGAGAGCATCACGCTCAACGGTGCGATCTTCAAGAATGAGCGCTGATGTGGTAGTTTTACGTCCCGCGGGAGCTGCATTGCGTCCAGATCGACGTTGAACTCATGTGCCCGGCGGTACGAGGTTGCAGTTCGCCAATCGCCCTCATGTGGGTGGATAGCGTACCGGAAGGTGTATCGTTTTAGCTCCCGTGCGTCGGGCACCGGTACCGCCGGACCGGCTTTACCGTCTGAAGAGAGCATGGAGACGCTGCGGAGCAGCGTGAGATAGATGTGACCGTCTCGCACCTCGTTCTCCGGTATTCCATGATGGATCACCGTCAGTCCCCCCTTGTCATCAGAATAATCAATCCATTGCTGTGACGGGTAGACACCACGCGGCTGCTCGACCCAGCTCTCAAACTCATCCTGCTGGTCACAGCGAACCTCACTCAATGGACGGGTAACCGAGCCGAATTGGGTGCCGCAGACATAGCTATCGCTCTTGATATTCGTGCAGAATCGAACCCGGTTTCGCGTGCGCGGGTGCTTATCTATAATAGTGGTAAAGAAATCGATCCGGGAAAGGCCTTTGTATACCACGATCTTCTTAGAGCACTCCAGGAACCGATGGCGCCAGATCCGGGGCTCCATCTTTTCTGTCAGCCGGTACGGCCACCGCAGAGAGTAATAATCGGTATCAACATTGATCACCCGTCGCAGCGGGCTCTTATCGATCGAGAAATTCTTTAACCGGAAGGAGCCGTATTTCACGCCCTCACCCGTTTCGGTCTTCAAAGGAATGCACAATTTCTGGCGATGATAGTACAGGTCGCCGGTCTCCTCCTCCAGCACCAGCTCGTTCGCCTTACACGTGGTGCTGCGGGTAGACCCGCGCTTGTGTACGACATCGATCAGACCCGTAACGGGATCCACCTCTACGCCAAAGAATCGATTCTCGATAGTGTTCCCGTGGATCCGAATAAAATCGGGATCAAAGGGGAGACGGCGCGGATCGCGCTCGATTATTCGATAGACCTTATACCCTATCGCCGGGACGGTAGCGACAAAGCCGATACGGACATATTTCAGTGAGTCGTCTGTATAGCGCGTGAAGCGGATGACCTCCACCTCGATCTCTTCAGTGCCGCATTTCAAGCCGCCGATCGAGACTACCTGCCCCTGCTGGAAGTTCAGATCCATCTCCAACCAGTTCTTGACCTCCCAGGAGAGTGAGTTGAAGACGATAATATCGCCGCTCTCACTCTCTACGCCACCCTCGATGAAGCGTGTGTACTCACCGAGCCGGGATTCCTCATCCACGAGTTCTGCGAAGATGCGCGGGCAGAGTGCGGCCATGTAGGTCTTGAGAAAGCTCATATACTGCTTCACTTCGTCGTAACCACTGTCCATACCAGTGCCAGGAATAACATCATGGAAGGCAATAAAGAGGATCTTGCGCCAGCTCTCTCGGAGCTCGTCAGAGGGGTAGTAGGTGTTGAGGAGCCAGGTGATCGTGCCCCAGCGCTCGACGCAGGTCAGCCAGTTCTCGAAGTCCGCGAGGCCCTGCTTGATCCACATCCTGGTCGAGCAGACATCCGGGAAGATCTCCGAGTATCTGCCTGAGTACATCTCTCCTGTTCTGACCACGAGTTCGCGATCCTTCGTCTCCTGCTCTAGCGCTTCAAAGAATTCGCGTGGCGTGGCCACCTTCATCAGCGCTTCTTTGCCTCGCTTACTATTCCAGTCTTCCACGACATCCGGCGTTTCGGGCTGCGGCATGGTCACCCCACTTCCAGAAGGCATGAGGATCTGTGAGGTTGCCGCTAACGCTTTAAGCTTCTTGTAACTCTCTTCCAGCTTCGTCAGATCCAGTCCTGCGCGATAGCCCAGGGGCATCCAGTGGGTTAGGATCTTCGTGCCATCCAGGCCCTCCCAGAGGAATTCCGACGGTTTATTCTCCGGTATGCCCCTGCGGAACGCAACGTACTTGTACCCGCATTTGGTGTAAATCTGGGGCAGCTGCGCATTGAGCCCGAAGCTATCAGCCTGCCACATCACCGGCACGTCTACCCCGAACTTCTCCTTCGCGTACTGCTTGCCCACAAGGATCTCGCGTATCAAGGTCTCTCCTGCCGGGAGCATGGTATCGGCCATCAAGTATTCCCCATCGACGATCTCCAGCTTCCCTGCTTGGATATGCTTGGAAAGCTTCTCAAATAGCTCGGGATACCGATGCTCCACTTCCTCAAGCAGGAAGGTCTGCTCCACAAGGAACCGGTAATTGGTCTTTTCAATGAGCTCTGCCACCTCTTTCAGGATGAGCAGCATATTGATATAGAAGTAGTCTTCCTTCGTGAACGCCCAGATCGCATCGTAGTGCGTATGCGGAACGAGATAAATCGTGTCTCGTTCTTCTTTTTTCTTCTTCGTTGCCATAATCCTCAATCCACTCCCAATCGGCTAATCAGTTATAAACTTACGGACGACTTCAACCCAGCCGTTTGGACCCTCGCCCGAGGCCCGATAGAGGTTGGGCACGCCGAGCTCGAGCCAGCCACCCTGCTTGTTCCGCACCACCGCTGGCTGATCCACCGCCTGTAACATCGGGATATCGTT
>JAFGKP010000136.1 GCA_016928455.1 Methanomicrobia archaeon | reverse complement strand
GGGGCAGTAGGGTAGCCAGGTCTATCCTCGTGGCTTTGGGAGCCATGGACCCCAGTTCAAATCTGGGCTGCCCCATAACTCTTTTCTAACCAATAGCCTTACAAAGGATTTTTTTCAGAAAACGCTTTTTACATGGTGCAACGGTAACGTAGAGCAAAAATCTCCCTTTTTATTATGGTTTCCTGCCCATGACTTTTATGCTCTGAACCATCATCCCAATCTCGTTTAACTTCTCTGGTGGTATCACGGTGAGAATTGCCCTGGCCGTTGGGTCATTTACCATACACGCAACAGGGGAAGAGCTCTCAGCTACTATGGTGATGTTCTCAAACCCGGCATCCTGTATTGTTTTGAGATACTCATCCTTCATCATGGCACCGGAAATGCACCCAATATACGCATCGATGGAATTTTTTATTGGCTCCGGGAGCTCTTTCAGCAGGACGATATCCGAGACCATCAGTCGCCCGCCAGGTTTGAGTACCCTGTAAGCCTCTTTAAAGACCCGCTCCTTATCGGGCGAGAGATTGATGACGCAGTTCGAGATGACCACATCAATGGAATTATCCTCAACCGGTAGATTTTCTATCTCGCCCAGCCGAAATTCGACGTTCTCATACTTCCCTTTTTCTGCGTTCAGGCGTGCTCGTTCGATCATTTCGGGCGTCATGTCCACACCGATGACTTTGCCCGTATTCCCCACTCGAGCAGCCGCGAGGAAAGCGTCAAAGCCCGCACCTGAGCCGAGGTCCATAACGATCTCGCCTTCCCGCAACGAAGCCAGAGCGATCGGATTACCACACCCGAGCCCGAGATTCGCGCCTTCAGGAACGGATTTAAGTTCTTCATCAGTGTATCCTATCTTCTTGCTGATTTCCTCTGACCAATCTGTACTTCCGCAACAGGAACTCACCGGAGCACAACAGGAGCGTTCCTTTTTCACGATCTTCGCATAGCCTTCTCGTACCGTTTTCCGTAACTCATCTTCGCGCATCGCCACTCACTACGAGTTTATTGTAAACCTTTACGGATAAAACTTCGTTAGATCATCCATTCGGTCATCTGGACTTTTTCACGAGCCACCGAATCCTTCACTGTCCCATTCCCTCGTGCTGTGGCGCTCGATACACCTGCTTTCCTTACCCCAATCTTACTGCATAATATACAGCCTAACCTATTATGCGGGTCGGTCATAGTAGCAAAACGGGGGGGGAGTAATCCAGAGACGGCGCATGAAAAACCTCTTGATTCTGCACGATACTGACTGAGCGTGCAGCTGCGGTAGCACCAGTTCAGAAGGCGCCGGAGGACGTTTATAAACTCGAGACCATCGGGGTACTGCATCAGGCCGCAGAGGGGGTGGAAACGGCATTCTCCCGCCCGCGGAAACAGTACAACCAACGCCTCCAAGCTTCTGGCGCACCTCGTTGCTGTAACGTCGAAGCGCGACGGTGTCTCCTTATGGATCGTCAATGACGATATATACGTAACGTAGCGGGCATGAATTTCGTCTTCGGGCTTGCACATACCGGTACAGCAGCTGTGCTCTCCCCGCATCGACTGTACTCTGAAGAGCTGATTGTCAAGGAGGAGATACATGAGCTGGGGCATGTTCCGGGGCTGCAGCATTGCACCAACGAGTGCGTAATGCACTACTCAAATTCCCTGACCGAGGCAGAAGCGAAGCCGGCGCGACTCTGTGAACGGTGTCGAGCCCACATAAGCTATTTATAACAGGGGCGTCGATCTACTCTCATTGTACAGAGCAATCACCGCACAGCAGCCATGAAGAATAAATCCCTGGCAGACGTTACCGAAGCCCAAACCCTGGTGAAGATCTTAGCGGTATGTGTCGTGCTGCTCATCGCGGTTATCGCTCTCTTCGCCTACACGCTCTGGTGGAGCAGCCCGCAGAACAACGAGCATGAGCAGATGACCTCCGGTCTGGAAATCGTTGATATCGAGATCAGTGAGCCCACGCCATCAATTCTCACTGATAAATTCATCGCCATCGGTCTCGGCGAATCGGTAACGCTCAATATCACGGTCAAGAATACCGGCGAGAATATCACCTCCGGTGCGGACTATTGTGTCGGTCTGGACGTGATTACCAAGGATGGTGGCAAATACTGGAGCTTGCCGCCCCCCCAGTATGTCGGGATCGATCTGGGCCCCGGAGGAACCTCACGGCATACCTTTGCCGCGACGAATAACCGTGAATTGCCCTTTCGCGGATCGTTCGATCTACAGGGATATGTCAGGTTGGTAAGTACCGGCGAAGAGCTCTCAAGAAGCGAGATCGTGACCGTAGAAGTACGATATCCCAACTAGTGTTTTCAGGTGGCGCGGTGCAGGGCGGGTATTCATTCAGCCGCTTTTAGCCTTCCTTCGCGCGCGATAGTCAAAGAGGAGCACCAGTGCGAGTACGAAGAGACAGCCGAGGAAGAACCAGAGCCCGGGATGCATGAAGAGATCAAATCCAGCTCCTGCTTCTACTGCCTTCTCCGGTACTGCTGCTGGTGCGGGTGCATACAACGGTGTCTCCGCACCGCCACCGTACCCGTCCGGTACGGACCGTACAGCCATATCCTCGACGGGGCCCGCACCCAGCCGCATCATCAATCCCTCGATTGCCAGCGAGCCGAAGATCGCAACCGCGATGAGGGTCAAATAGCGTTTCAAGGCCGCGATAACGTCGCTTCTCTCCGCCTTGCCGGGCGCGATGACCACGTATTTCCGCTGCGGTGCGTACAGCTTCACCGGTTTCATCTTCCTGCTGTATCGCGTCCGCGCGACCTTAACCAGTCCCGCTTCCGCAAGCTTCTCCAGGTTATACTGCACCGTCGTCAGCGGAATTCCCAGCTTCTCCGCAATTTCCGTCGTTGACCGCGGCGCATCTGAGATGGTCTCCAGGATATCCCGGGCGGTATCGTTCGATATGACCTGAGAGATGAGCTTCGAGCTCTTATCGTTCAATGGCAGGATGAGCAGCTTCTCCTCATCGAGTTCTGCGTTCTCATCCGTTTCAACCTCGTTGGTACCAGCGTCACGAACCATCTCTTCTCACTTTCCTTCTTTCATTCACCGCTTTTTAAACCCTTTCATAGCTGCGATTTCGCTCGTAGCTTACAAAAACCTTTTAAATCGGCGAAACGAACCGTCCTCTAGGTAATCAAGATGAGAAAAAGTGCTGTAATCGTCTCGGTCATCGTGCTTTGCATACTCTCAGCGTCACTCGGCTTTATGCTCAGTCCAGGATCTGATTTCGGGGAACAGGCTGATTATTACTCTCCCGTACGCGAGGGTGGGCTCTACGATTCTGCACCGGTACCCGCGCCAGCCGGGAAAGGCGCAGCAGAAACCTTCTCTAGCGCCCTTGCTTCGACCGCGGAGCAGAAACTCATCCAGCGTGCTTCATTAAGCATCGAAGTCGCGGACTTCCAGACGAGCTCTGATGCGCTCAGCCAGATCGTCGCACGAGCGGGCGGTTTCATCTCCGACTCATACACGTACGTTACTGACACGGATCGCAAGCGCGGTGAGATAACGATCAGAGTGCCCAGCGATCGTTTTCTTGCGGTTATTACGGAACTGGAGACACTCGGTACGGTAAGCTCGCAGCACATCGCTGGTGAGGACGTCACTGAGGAGTATATCGATCTGCAGGCGCGACTGAACAATTCGGAGCGTCAGGAGCAGCGGCTACGAGAGATCCTCGAGCTGGCCGAGACCGTGGAGGAGATCCTGGAGGTCGAACGTGAGCTTGAGCGTGTCCGGGGCGAGATCGAGCAGATGACCGGCCGGATCACCTATCTGGAGAACCGCATCGAGCTGGCTACCATTACGGTATCCTTATACGAGCCGGAGCCGATAACGCAGAGCTGGGGTATACGGGACGCGCTTCGTGCGGCCTTTGCCGGGTTTGTTGCAGTGATACGGGGTCTGATAATCGCCGTCGGGTATGCAGTACCGATACTCATCCTGCTCGGGCTGGGCTGGCTCATCAGATCGGTCATGGTACGCAGAAAAAGCGGCGGAGGTGCGTGATCCGAGCAGCAAAAGGCAATACCGATCACCCCTGCGTTGCTCGCACGATCGCCCGCAACGGGACGACGTGCAGTTTACCTTCCTTTTCATACACGTCGGCGTCCACCTTAAATACCAGCCGGATATTCTCCGGTGTGATGACCGTTGCGGGATTGCCGACCGATAGGATTCCGCCGCCATTCATGAGCACGATTTTGTCGGCGTAGCGCGCGGCCAGGTTGAGATCGTGGATCGCCATGATCGCGGAGATCTCATGCTTCCGCACGATGCTCTTGATGGTGTGCATCACCTCGAGCTGGTGGCGAATGTCAAGATTAGAGGTTGGCTCGTCGAGTAAGAGCACGTCCGGTTCCTGCACGAGCGCGCGAGCAATGAAGACCTGCTGCATCTGGCCTCCGCTCAACTCATTGATATCCCGCATGGCAAGATCCTCGATATGGAGCATTTTCAGTGTATCCAGGACCTTTTCCGTGTCCTCCTCGCTCGTGCGCCAGCTGATATGCGGTCGCCTTCCCATGAGCACGGCATCAAAGACGGTAATCGAGAAGGCGTGCGCGAGGCTCTGCGGTATGTATCCGATCTTTTTGGCGAGTTCAAGCCGGCTCATCTGGCTTATCTCCTCGCCGTCGAGCAGGATGCTGCCGTGCTGGGGATGGAGTATCCGATCGATGCATTTCAGAAGCGTGGATTTGCCCGCGCCGTTGGGGCCAAGGACAGCCACTATCTCCTTTGTGCCCACTTCCAAGCTCACACCCGCGAGCACCGGAGCACTGGCATAGCCGAACGCAACGTCCTTTACTATCAGCGTTACCATCGCTCTTTCTCCCTACCAATATTCCCTCTTTCTTCGCAATATTAAGTAAAGAAACAGCGGAACGCCGAGAAAGGACGTGAGCAGCCCCACGGGCAGAATGGTTGGTGCCAGGATTCTGCGCGCGACCGTATCAGCCGCGAGCAATATAACGGCCCCCAAAAAACCGGATGCAGGGATCAAATAGCGGTTATCCCCACCGATCACCAGCCGGCACATATGTGGCGCGACCAGTCCGATGAAGCCGATCGTCCCGGTGAAGCAAATCACCCCGGCGGTCATGATCGAAGCGAGAATAAAGCACAGTACTCGCGTCTGATCCACATTGACGCCCAGGCTCTTTGCGCTCTCATCGCCCGCACTCAAGGTATTCAAATCCCAGGATTTGAGCATGAGCAATGGTATGCAGATAGCAAGGATGATGAAGACGAAGAGCAACTTATCCCATGTGGCCCGGCCGAGGCTCCCGAACATCCAGAAGACCACCTCCGCCACCGCCGTCTGCTCGCCGAAGTACTGTAAAATCCCGGTCATTGCGGAGAAGAGGTACATCAGCGCGATGCCCGCGAGGATCATCGTCTCCGGTGTCGCTCCCCGGTAGCGCGAGAGGCCGTAAATGATGAACGCAGAGAGAACCGCGAAGATGAAGGCATTCGCGATGATCAGATACTGCCCGGCGGCAAAGCCTCTGCCCAGAATGATAGCGAGCGCAGCGCCGAAGCCTGCTGCGGAGGCGATCCCCAGTGTGTAAGGACTGGCTAACGGGTTGCGGACCACACTCTGCATCGTGGTTCCGGCGATAGCGAGTCCAATACCCGCCAGAATCCCCATAACGATCGAGGGCAGCCGCAGGTTCCAGACGACGAGCTCTTTGGTCGTCTCCGGCTCATGGAAGAGTCCGTGCCAGATGATGGTATACACTTCGGTGACTGAGATCTGATAGGAGCCGAGCGTGGTCGCGACGCCAGCGATCAAACCGATCAAGATGATTAAGAGGGCCATGAAGAGGAGCTTTCGAGCTATGAAACGCTTGTAATACGTGCGTATCTCATCACTCGTGGTTACCTTCTCCGATACTGACCGATTCCGTGTCATCTTATGTGTCCCCCTCGTTACCGGTTCCCCTGCCATGGGTATGTGGCGTGCAGAGCCAGGGCTCGCGTAAGACCGCGGGGCACTCCCTGTTCATGCTGCATGATCCACAGTTCCGATCACTTCTGATGCACCCTGCACTGCGGGCATATCGCCGTGCGAGTTCCGCGCCCGAGGCAGCAAATGCCGGCTCACGCGGGTACGCACCGCCCCATGTAACGGTTTCCAGATGGTGCTCACAGCGCTTCGCGATCGCTTTCAGCTCGCTCGCCGATGGTCCCGGATGGTAATAGAGCATGAAACTCGGTCTGAATCCAATCAGGTGATAGGGCACGGATGGATCAATCGAGGCGATAAATTGCGCGATCTCTTCGATCTCCGCATCATTTATCTGCGGCACCACAACGGTTTTCAGCGCTCGTAGTTTGTCACGGTGTTTGATCAGGTATGCAGCGTTGCGTAAGACAGGCTCGACCGGAGCACCACTCAACGCCAGATGCGTATCGTCGTGATACGCATTTATTTCCAGCGTTATAGAGGAACACAGGTCAACGATCCGCGTCATGCTCGCTTCACTGGCAAAGCCGTTGGTGGTAAAGCTCACCTGGAGTGCGGGCATCAGCTTCTTCGCCGCCTCAACCACCGCTTCGATATACGGCAGATGGATGGTGGGCTCGCCACCGGTAAAGCCCAGTTTCTCGATGCCTGCTCCCTGCAATTTCTCGATCGCTTCACGCGCCAGCGCTTCGGGATCCACATACCCGCGATAGAACCAGTTAGTATCGGGATACTGCGAGAGCCGATATGCGTTACAGTAGAGGCAGCGGAAATTGCAGCCCAGCAACGTGATCGAGAAGCTCTCGAGCGATTCCGCCAGGCAGGTGTATGCCACCTCAGGCAGGTTGACCTTACAGACCCCCACCTCTTCGGTCCTGTTCACGCCACAATCCCATGCGCACAATCTGCACTCCCTGAAGTCTTGCATGCTCATATCCGTTCACTCACTCAATCACTCATTGATACGCGGCGATAGGGTGCTCCTATGCCGTGCTCTACCGTTGTCCCCCTAGGTCCTCAAGACGGTCGAGTCTGAATATGCGAGTACCTTCCCTTCCCCCTCGGGATATTCCACGCGCAAGAACTCCTCGAGGAACTCCTGTGAAACGTCCCCCGGCTCGATTGGGAGTTCTGGATAGAAGAGCCTGGCAAGCAGCACGATGCCATAGGTATGCTCAAGCCCGTTCGTTACAGACCACGGGACAGCGTAGATCTGGTTGTTTACGGTAGCATTCAGGGTCCCCCAGGATTTACCCGCCAGGAGCTGCTGAAGGAGGTCTGCAGGCTCGGTTGTGGTGTCCCACCAGCCGAAGACATTGCCACAGATCATGACCATTTTATCCGGATTCTCCTGCAATACCCATTCCGCGTTAACTTTAGGATAGCCCGTCGTGGCGTTCTCGGTGATCGGCCGTCCTCCGGCTTTCACAGCGACCTGGTAGAGGGTGGTGCCGGGCCCGTAGCTACTGATATCAGAGGTCTTCCCGATCGCGCCTGAGGTGTAGGTCAGAAAGACCCTGGGCTGTTCCCTGTCCGCAACGAACTCCTCTACCTGTTCCAGGTAATCGTCATGCCAGGCAATGAAGTCCTCCGCCCGGTCTTCCTTCTCCAGGAAGAGAGCGAGCTCCTCCAGCTCCTCAAAGACCTGGTCATAGTCCGCGGTAATGTAGAGATAGAAGCCGACCACGGTTATATCAAACCCTTTGAGCTTATCTGCTGCTACATTCACATTGACCGTGCCCGTTGGCGGAGCGATGACCATATCGGGCTCCAGAGTTACTACCGTTTCCCAATCGACCTCCCTCCACGTGCCCACGACCGGCCGCTGGGACATCACAGGGAAGTAAAAGGGAAATTTCTGGACCGTATCACTGACCCCTATTACTTTCTCTTCATCGCCCAATATCCGTATCGCGCGTGCACTATCGGAACTGAGGACGACGATAGTTCTGACGGGCCGGTATATCGCTACTGTTCTGTCCGCGGTGTCGGTAATCGTTCTCGGTGCACCGTTCCAGTAAACAAAGACGTGAGCTGCGTCGCGTAAATCAGTCAGTTCAAGATCCCCTTCTCCCTGAAGATAGTTGAGCAGGTTACCTGCAAGCTCAAACTCTGTTAGAAGGTTATTGCCATCATCATCTCCCGGTATCCCTGCGGCTGCGGCGTGCGTAACCGTTATCGAAACGAGACACCCAAGCACCACCATCAGGATCCCTAACGAGATCATTCGCCTCTTCATTCTCCAGTACCTCCTTTTACTCTTTTTTTCAGCTTTACCGTGAAAAGACCCGCGGTGAGCAGTGATACTGCAGTGAACAGTGCTCCAAAGCCAGGCACCGCAGATGCCGGCGTTGGTGCAGATGCTGCGCCAATCGTCGCGGTGGCTTCGTCCCTGTGCCCTTCACCGTCATCGGCCGTTACCGTGTATATCCCTCCCGCTGCAGAGGTTGTATCAAAGGTTGCGGTGAATTTTCCGTTCTCGACCTGAACGGTTTGCGGTGCAAGTTCTACCGGTCCCTTAGCCGTTACCGTGATGGTGAAGGCATCCTCTCGGTCGGATGTCCCCGTTACGATCAGTGGCTCTCCAACTGCGATATCCGCAATAGGATTGAGCATTACCAATGATGTTGAAATCGGCGTAGCGGTGGGTGTTGCTGGTTTTTTTTCCGCGGTCAGAACAAAAAGGGAGAATCCTGGTGTCTCTGCTTCGAAGTAAACAAAATCAGCATCTTCTCTGCTTTTCGCGGTGGGGAGGGCTTGCCATCCCCCTGTGTCCTCATATCGATAGAACCTGAACGAGGTCTCGTCAATGGCTTTGTCCGAGATCCACGATTTCTCTACTTTGCACTCGATTCTCCCTTCTATGTTCGCCGTCTCCTCATGGTTAACCTCGATGTTAAGATACGCATAGGCGACGCCTGAAGGTTCTGGTACCCCTGCAGACCTATCCACTCGTTCGACCTCGACCGTAACGTCGCTCAACGTGCTATCTGCCTCGAGTGTGATGAGCGAAACGTCCACATCACCGAAGACCATAGCTATCTCTTCTCCCGCGTTGAGCAGAGGAATCGTACGTGATGCTTTGGTCACCACGGTAGGTGCGGCTGAAGTCGGTGTGGTTGTTCCTGTTACTCCTGTTCCTTCCGCTATACCACTTGAACCACCGCCCCCGCCAATGATCACAAAGGTATCCGCGATCGATCCCTCATGCTCGCTGAGTAGATCCACCCACGTTCCGGTAAAGGTGCCCTCGCCTGTAGAAGGCGCTTTCACCCGGTAGGTGATCTCCCTCGTGTTGATGACCGAAAAGGCAACGTCCTGCCCGGAGACTTTATAGTGCTCACCGGCGGTGCTCACAAAGCGGAACCCTTCTGGAATTGACTCCACAACACCAACGATCAGCGGTACTTCGCCATTTATCGTTAGTCGCACGTCAAACTCGGCATTCGGGGCTGGCCCCGCGGGGGCGTATCGCGTTACCCCCAGTACTTCCGCGCCCTGCACTGCAGCGACAGTCCCCGCGAGAATAGCAGCTGCGAGCGCGAGCAGAACCAGAGACGAACGCACGAATCCTTTCCGTCTCGCCGTTATCTTCTTCATCTCATCCCCTCTATCTTCTTACAAAATATCTGATCTGTATGTCTTTTTATGTTTCTTTATTTAAATACGTGTGGGTTTAATAAAACCCAAGGGTTTTAAATATTACTTCATATACATATTTCATCGAAAAAGGGTTATGGGAGTGATGAAAAGATGGTAGATGGTCATGGAAGAAGAAGAGCTGTGGAACGTGTAACTGTTACCCGGCTGAGCGCCGTGGTAGTAGCTGTTCTCCTCGTCGGACTGGCCGCCGTATCGGCAAGCATTGTCCCGGTAACGCAAACGATCACGAGCCAGGGGCAGGAGTTCATCGTTAACGCTGACCGTGTTGCGATCAAGCTGGATGGCGAGACCTCTACGATCCTGCAGGGTCAAGTTATTCAGTTTTACAACGCCAGTGGAGGTCCGGCGGGGACGGTAACATTGATGGGTATCTCGGGTGACGCCGAAGATCATGAGCAGTTCTCTGATAGTAGCGGCGAGCTTGATACCGATCTCAAATCACTCAAAGCGGGCACCTATATCGCAAATTGTACAGAAGGGTGCGATGCTACTACAATCACGGTTGAAGAGCCGTATCTGAAGTTGAAACTCAAGCGTAACGGGAAAACGATCGAGAGCATACCAGCAGGTTCGAGCTTCACCATCGAACTGAGCACGAATCTGGATCCAAATGACGGTGTTACCCTCGCGGTGGAAGTCCCCGGTGGGTACATACGTGGGAAAAATTATGATGGGACCGTTTTTGATACCGTTAACGTTGATCACCTTACTGATCTGGTAATCACTACTGCCGGTTGGGAGCTGGGCACGTACACCTTCCAGGTTCTTACCGAGGAGGAGTACGCAGGCGGGCTCGATGAGGAGAGCAGTGAGGCGGAATTGGAGCTGGTTAGCGGCGAGTTGAAGATAGCGGCGCAGAAGACCGAGGTCGTCGAGTTAGAGAACCTACGACTTACGGTTACCGGTTTTCCCGATCTCAATTTCTCGCTTTTCGTAGCGCGGAACGGCGAGCATGCCGAATTCCCGGCGAGCCTGAATGACAATCCCTCCCAAATAACCTACGGTGAGTTCAATGACACCATTGGTGCCGATGGTGAGATGGTATACATCATCAATTTTGACCGGAGTGGCTCGTACACGATAACGGTAAAAGACGTGAATAGCGATGCCGAAGACTATATTGACATCGCGGTTTCGAAGAAGAAAGTGACGTTCACGACCCCCGAGACCTGTGCAATCGGGTCGGATCTTGTTATCACCGGCACGGCAAACACGGGCAAGACGCTGGACATTGCTATTGAGGATATCATTGTGAAAGCAGGTGTGGCAATAGACAGTAAAGGAGCGTTCGAGGTGAAGCTGCCCACGCCTGAAACGTCCGGGACGGGGACCGAGGATGCAATCAAGATTCGGGGCTTCATCGGCGGTGATTTTTCTGAGAATGCAGATGTATCGGAGTTCAACGATGACGGTTCGACCTTGGTGTTAATGGTCCTCGGTGATCTCACGGCGGAGTCCTCAGTTGCCCTGGTGCCGCCCGGGGATTCGTTCACGCTCAGTGGCACCGCGCAGGGCTCGAAGCTAGTGGACATCCTTACGGTGGGCCCTGATGGTGGAAGCGGCCACGGCATGAACCCCCTCAATTCAGTGGAGAATGGACTACCGAGCGGCATGAGCTATGAAGTAGCATCGGTCAGCAGCGGCACGTCTACGTGGACCATTGATATCGCGGTCGATGAGGATGCAGACACCGGACAGTACCTTGTGTTCGTGCTTATGTCGGGACAGAACCAGGAGTATGACGGCATTGATACGGATGACTTACTGCAAGGACTCGCGGCTGAATATCTTGGTGGCGACCTGAGCAGGCTGGGCGCGAAGACGCAGGAGCAGATAAAGGCTATTCTTCTGGATGCAACGACCGAGACCCCGGGCAGCGATGATTACCTGAAGACGGTGAAGATCACCGTCGGAAAGGCAGAGGTACTGCTCTATGCGCTTGAGGACGTCGTGATTGGCGATAATCTCACGGTACACGGTGCCTCGAACAGAGAGGGGCAGACCATCATCATCAGGGTGACGGGCCCGCTCAATCTCGGCACACAGTTCGTTACGGTCGCTGACGGCGCGTTCTCGGCCACCTTCAGTACGCTGGAAGCGTTGACCGGAGATTACACGGTAGAGGCGAACGATGGTGAAGGGCATACCGACACGAAGACGGTGACAATCGTCACGCCAATTCGAACACCGGAAGAGTCGTCCACGACACCGGCTCCTACGAGCGCGTCTACGACGGCGATGCCTTCACCCGCGTCGGGGGCGGAATCGGGAACAACGGCGACGGCACAACCAGAGAACTCGGAACCAGTACCAGGATTTGAGGCTCTGGCAGTGGTAATCGCACTCGTGGCCACTTCTCTGCTTGCCGTGATCGCGCGAAAGAGGGACGATTGATTCACCACCCTCGCTTTCTGACCAGGAATACGCAGCCAGCGGTACCGCTGATGAGCTGAGCCATGAAACTGGCTAAAGAGAAGAAGGTGAGCGGGTCAGGGAGCTGTCACCGGCTTCTGGTTTCGCCTTACTCCTGTTTCATCGTCTCTGTCGCCCTGGAAACCCTAAAAGAGGGTGTCACCGGCACCAGCGGGCTTTACCTCCCGGAAGTAAGCCCTTTACACCGTTCGTTATGGCTCGAGGAGAGGATAGCGGTGTGGTGCCGGTGTGCCCAGGAGGGCGGAGGCTTCGGGAGGAAAGAGGTGGGTGCGGGCTGGAGCGTGCTCGCGTCGCCGTTTTCGAGGCACCAGGAAACGCCGGCGTCTTTCATCCTGTTGTAGTGCCAGATGCCTTCTTGGACGACCGGTTTTTGTCCTGTCCTGGCACCGCATCGCCTTCGTCGCCCTCATAGTAATACTATTATCATTTTAATTATTATTTATTTTTATTTAAATATATAATAGTAACATTAAAACACACGAAAATGATTTTTTATAATTATGGCGCTTACTTACCGCTGCTTTCGCCAACGGTGCAAGAGGGCAAACACCACGAGCCCTGAGAGGAGTATCCCCGCGATCAGGATCACCATTTTTATCTGAGGTGGCGGAAGAACTTTCAAAACTGGTTTTGGTACCACCGAGGGCGATGCGGGTTCGAACACAGGTACTGGCGTTGGGGGCTTGCGCGACGGTACCGGCGTGGAGCGCGGAGATGCACCTGGTGTCGCTCCTACCGGTAGTCGTTCTTCTCGGGATGCCCGACAGGCACTGCAGGTAGGATCGGGATCACAGGGGTCATGGGGATCCGAGCCGGTGAGGCGTTCGTAATGGTCAGAATAGCCGTCGCCGTCAGAATCAACGGCCAAGGAAAAAAGCAGGCCACCTCCGCCGTTTTCGGGTGACGGCGTTGCTGTCGGCATGGGCGTGGGCGTGGCAGCTGAGGGGATTACGGTGAATGAGCCATTAGTAATAGTGTGCGAGAGGTTACAACAGAGCGGAGTCGCGTCGGTCATCCTATTCACCGTGATGTTCAGCGGCGTGGTGGCATTCACGGCACCCACGGCGCCCAGCGTGACCTGTGCGAGCACGACGGTACCATTCAATCCAGGGTTTGCAGCCTGGAAGGCCAGGATCTTAATGAAGCCGGTCGCAGTCTCCTCGAGATTGGTGACGGTTATATCAAAATCGCCTGCCGTTATCGAGTTAACGGTAACGACCGCAGGATTAAAGCTGAGCTCGAGGTCGAGTGAACCGAGATCTGCAGCACCATATACCATCACTGGCATGGTCGTTGCGGAGGTGTGCTCGGCATGGGCGCTTCCGATGCTCACTTCAGGGAGCCCGACCGAGGGTGAACCAAGCGTTACCAGACTGAACGTAAGTGCAAGCATAACCGCGTGACTGAAGGTACGCAACCCCCGCGTTCTCGCGGGGCTGCTTTTTCCGTAGTTACTCGACGCCAAGCGTGAGAGCATTTTACCCCCGTGCGCCTTATCTGAGCTCCTCAAAGCCGGATATCTGTGCCAGGTGTTTTGCGAGATACAGCGCGTCCGAGACCTCAACCATCCCGTTCCCGTTTACATCACACACAAGCTCTTCGATGGACTCGAACCCGGCGATGTCTGCAAGGTGCCGGGCGAGATACATAGCATCCGAGATCTCACACTCGCTGTTACCGTTCACATCACCATTCAGGAGGATTATTACGGTGCAGGTAGCTTGATCGAGTGCCCCGCAGTCGTCAGTCACGGTCAGGCTGACGGTATACGTTCCTGTATCGGCGTAGCAATGCGTCACTGCGGGGCCTGTGGCGTTACCGCCGTCCCCGAAGTTCCACTGATAGGTCTTTACTGTTCCATCGTGATCGTAGGACTCCGAGCCGTTAAAATAGACCACCTCGCCCATCAGGCAGATTTGATCAGGGCCCGCATCAGCAACGGGTGACAGGCTCACTGTTACGGTACAGGCGTCACTGTCGGTTGCGCCATCGTTATCGGTCACGGTCACGTTCACGACGAACGTCCCGTTTTGGGTATACTGGTGCGTCACGCTCACGCCTGTCGCGGTACATCCGTCTCCGAAATCCCAGGAGTAAGCGATGAGTGTACCATCGGGATCGTAGGAGCCGGAGGCGTTGAAGCGCACGGTGTCAGTGAGCACGACGGTACGATCAGGGCCCGCATCAGCAACTGGTGGGTGATTCGTTGAGAACGTACCGTTCCTTACTGTGCAGGAAAGATCCGCACACGCGGGCGTGGCATCGGTCATCTTTATTACAGAGAGGTTCAACGGGCTGCACGTGTTCGTGCAACCCACCGCAGTGAGCTCGAGCACAGCGAGCACGATTGTGCCGTTTAAGCTGGAGCTCTCGGCCTGGAAGGCAACGACTTTAACGAAGCCCGTCGCGTTCTCCTCGAGATTGATGACCGTCTCGTCGAACTCGCCCGCGGAAGCGTTGGTTACCATAACCACCGAATGGTTGTAGGTGAGCTCGAGATCGATCGAGCCGAGATTTGTCGCGTTACGGATCGTGATCAGTGCGACGGTAGAGGCACCCGGGCTTGCGTGTGCATCCTCGATATGCACGGTAGCGCTCTCAGGCTCTTCATGGTGCTCAGTGACCGTCCACCACCAGGTATGGCAGACGGTCCCGTTGGCATTGCTCGCGACGGCTGAGAGGTTCCAGTAGCCGGGAATCGCACTGCTGCTCGTATAGCTGCAGCATGTAGATGCGGGCACGCTTGCGTTTAGCTGTACCACCGTCCCGTTGAGGAGCCAGGTACTATTCACCGTTTGATTGACCGAGATCGTAAAAGTGCGCATAGCTCCCTCATCGTCGTAAACGGGCGATGTTGGGGTGGCGGAGATGATCTCGAGCACGATCGTATTCGGAGCACCTCGTGTGGGGGAGGTGAAGATTAAGAAGTCTGCGCTATCGGTATTGGTATCCCATCCATCTGGGTATCGGCCTGCAGATTGACCCGTCTCGGGGGTGGGCGCGTTATCCGCCAGGTCACCATCATCCCACGTCCCGTAGGTGACGCAGTCTACGGTTGTCGTGTGGTCATGCAAATAGATGACATCCCCTGCGTTAGTCAACCTGTTACTGAACTCGAGCACCAGATAGCCGTGTGCACCGATCGCCGTCCCGGTTAGAACGATTTTGTTGTTTGCGCCGTCTGTAATCGTATATGAGTCAAGAGAAACCGTGCTGGCGGTTGGGTTATAGAGCTCGATCCAATCTGCTCCTTCGAGCGGGTACGGCATGAACTCGTTGATCACCACCGCAGAGCCTGCGTCACGGTACTCGTGCAGGGGCGCAGCGGTCGTCGAGAATCGTGGTGCCGCGGGCGCCTGCGGGATGCGCACCGTTAAAGAAGCACCTTCAGCGCCGGCACCCGCACTGAGCGGCGCGTTGAGCAGTGCAATGCAGCAGCAGACCAGCGAAACGCCAACCGCGAGAACGATTATTGCTTTCTTCTTACCGTTATCTCGCTTCCCCCTCCCTTCTTCCATCTTCATTTCACCACACCTTTTGTTTACGTATATAGTATTCAGATTATTTATTCCTTATATAAAGTTAACCTGCGTATGTTTGTGCGCGATGATACAGGAGCTCATGCTCTGATGCGGAAAGAGGGTGCGGGGGGAGAAAGCGCGGAGTGACGATCGCTCGCTCGCTCGATCGAGACCGGAAGCTTTATTCTGAGTAAGGCGCCTCTTATTCGTGGGAGTGCTGAGCGGAGTAATGGACGTGGATGTAGACGTGCTCGGGCGCGAGATACAGAAAATCGCTTTGCAGAATGCGGTACGGTACGGCAGCTCGCCGAAGCGGGACGTCGTGCTGAAGCGTATGCTTGCGGAGCACCCGGAGCTGAGGCAGGCAGCGAAAGAGGTCGCAGCGCTGGTGCAGGCTGAGATCGAGCGGATCGAATCGCTGAGCAGCGAGGAGCGTGCGACCGAACTGAATGCACTCGCTCCCGAGTTGTTAGCAGAACTGGCGGCGAAGGAGCTCGAGCCGAAGCGCGCACCAGCAGGTTTACCGGAACTGCCGCGTGCGCGAGATGAGCTGGTAGTGATGCGCTTCGCGCCCAATCCGAACGGCGCGGCAACACTCGGCAGTGCTCGAGGCATCATTATCAACTCGGAATATGCGCGGCGATACGGCGGGAAGTTCATCCTCAGGTTCGATGATACCGATCCCGTCCTGAAGCGGCCGTTACTGGATGCGTATCTCTGGTATCTTCAGGATTGCGCCTGGCTCGATGCGGAACCCGACGAGCTGGTCATCGCTTCGGAACGTATCGATCTGTATTATACGTACGCGGAAGAGCTGATCGAACGAGGAGCGGCCTACGTCTGCTTCTGTCCCGCGGAGACCTTTAAGGCGTATAAGGATCACAAAACGCCCTGCCCCTGTAGAACTGCGAGTGTTGAAGCGACCAGGGGCTATTGGGAGAGGATGCTGAGCGGCGGGTACGAGGAGAAGCAGGCGGTGCTCAGGATAAAAACTGATATAACCCATCCAGATCCCGCGTTACGCGATTGGGTCGCCTTTCGCATCTTGAAACGCGATCACCCCCGGGTTGGCGAGCGGTATATCGTGTGGCCGATGCTCGATTTCGAATCGGCGATCGAAGATCATGTACTCGGCATCACGCACATCATTCGGGGCAAGGACCTCATGAAATCGGAACAGCGCCAGCGGTATCTCTATGAGTACTTCGGCTGGACATATCCGCACACCATGCTCTGGGGCAAGATACGAATGCAGGAGTTCGGTAAATTCAGCACCTCAGCGCTCAGGAAAGCGATCGAGCGTGGCGAGTACGAGGGCTGGGACGATCCGCGACTGCCCACACTCAGAGCACTGTGGCGACGCGGTTTTCAGCCCGAGGCGATCCGCAAGTTCTTCATCTCTATAGGCGTAACGCAGACGGACATCGCGGTGAGCATGAAGAATCTGTATGCAGAGAACCGGAAGATGGTGGATCCGAAAGCGCCTCGCTACTTCTTCGTCCGCAATCCCGTAGCGGTGGAGTTACAAGGGTTCGATTACCGTATCGTGAAGGCCTTAAAGCATCCCGAGGGCACCAAGTACCGGGAGATACCCACCAGTAATACGGTGTATCTCGCAGACACCGATGTTGCGAAGTTGACGCCAGGGCAGCATGTTCGGCTGAAATACCTCTGCACGATCGAAGTTGAGGGCGTCAACCCCCTGCGAGCAAGGGTCATGGCTGAAGCGACGCAACCCGCCCCAGCGGGCATGCCGGTCATCCAGTGGGTACCGACGAACGGGATAGTTGTCAGGGTGAAGCGGCCTGATGGCATGGATGAGGGCCTGGGCGAGTTATTGATCGCGGACGAACGAGACAACGTGGTGCAGTTCGAGCGCTACGGGTTCGTGCGCATCGATACCGTAGCGGAAACAGAAAAGGGGATCGAAGTGGTTGCGTATTTCGCCCACTAAACTTTCTTTTTAAAAGAAAGTTTAATCAAAGAAATTTAAGTAAGTTCACCCCAAATTACAGAGTTATCGAAGAATAAAATTGACAATTTTATCTATACGGCGTAAAAAGCTGTTTATATTATGGAATTTAAAAGAAAGTTTAATCAAAGAAATTTAAGTAAGTTCACTTCAAAT
>JAFGKP010000135.1 GCA_016928455.1 Methanomicrobia archaeon | reverse complement strand
GTGCAGACGATCATGATCAATTATCTCCGGGGCGATCTCCAGCGGCTGGCACGGCTGAACGGACGTCGGGAGGAATTCGTTCCGCGCATCAAGCCACTGCGCGACGTGCCCGAGAAGGAAATTGCGCTCTACGCGTTCCTCGCTAACATCCCGATCATCACCGCATCGTGCCCCTATGCTGCGCGCTCGTACCGGTTCAGTGTCAAAGGGGTGCTGAACGAGCTAGAAAGGAAGCATCCTGGCACGAAATATGCAGTGATGCGTGGCTATCAGCGGCTGGCGGAATTTCTACCGCACGCAGCGTCATCGCAAAGACTGCTGCGGTGCGAGCGATGTGGTGACGCATCAGCAAGCCCTATCTGCAAGGCATGCGCAATACTCGAGCGAATGCAACGAGGAGCTACGTGAGATACCGCACCCCTTACTGGGTAAGCGTCCGCCGGAACTTGAAGGGCGTGAATTCGATACCGCCGCCGTGATAGAATTTCGTGAACCACTCGTAGTAGTGCAGCCTGACCGCGTGGATGCCGGACATGATCGCCTCAAGAAGCACCACGATTGCCGTGCCCAGGATGAAGACGACCGCGGCGAACGCAATGTTAATCTGAGAGCTCATGAAGGCCAGGAGTATGAAGACCTCGATCAGTGCCGCGTGCGCTAACGCGAGCGCGAGAATTCGGCCATAAGAGATAGTATTTGCGAGGAACCTGAAGAAGTTCTCTAAAACCGCCTCGATCACACCGGTTATGGCAATGATAAAGAGATCGATGAAGGATAACTTCCCGTGTGCCATTTCGTGCTTCACTTCCACGACGAAGCAGAGCAGGAAGAGCACGAGTATCGGGGCCGCAACGAGCACCACAAAGCCCTGCATGACATTGATACTACCCAGCACATTCGCAATAGCAACAATAACCCCGATCTCCGAGTCGGCGACTGAGGAGATGAGCAGAACAAGCAGGAAATAGAGCGCGCCAAGTAACGTCCAGATCTTGACGATCTCTATGACTGTTCCCAGCATATCCTTATCGGCGAGCTTGTTCCTCACACCGAAGGCCACGCCAAGACCCATGTGCAGTGCACCGATTAAGAGTGTAATGACAAACATACCTGTCACGTTCGGTATGGGCTCGAACCAGAGCGGTTTATGGATAAAGAGCGTATGGAGCAGATGCGGCACCTCCATATGCATTGACGAATGGATCAGGTGCGCGGCGTATTCACTGAACCCAAAGAATTCGCCGAAGAGTACGCCACCACCAATGGCACAAATGCCGCAGAGTGAAATGATCATTCCCCACTCTTTGAGGCCTTTCAACTTCACCTCGAAGAGCATCAATACTCCCAGCAGGAGCAATAAGAAGCCGTGCCCGATATCAGGGAACATGAGCCCGAAGAGCACGGGGAATAGAATCGCGGTAACGGGCGTCGGGTCAATATCCCGGTACGACGGCAGGCTGTACATGCGAATGATAGATTCAAACGGCTTGACCAGCTTCGGATTCTTCAAGAGCGTGGGCACACGCACATCGTCTCGCTTGGGCTCGCGTACTTCGATGACGCACAAGCCGCCCACCTCGCCATTAATCCCGGTGATCACGGCGTTAACCTCGTCCTTTGGCGTCCAGCCCTCGAGCACGCGCACCCGTTCGCTCGCACCGAAGAGGGCCTTTACTTTCGCCTTACTCTCCTCGATCGCAACGAGCTCCTGCATCTCCATAAGGTCATGGAGCCGCGTTTCCCTGATCTCATTCAAGGCGCGCTCTTTCTCCTTTTGTTCAGCCTCAAGCTGCTGGATCTCCGATTCGATCGTCGCCTTGGCATCCGAACTCTTCGCGGGGAGCTCGCGTAAGGGCAGATGGAAGGGCTCAAAGTCCGTCATGCGCAGCGCCCGTGCAACCTCCTCGTTATCCTGCAGGAGCGTAGCAATGACGACGTAGTCGAAGCCGGCCGCTTCTCCTTCCTCCGCTATCCGGCGCGAGACGACAACGTGGTGCTCACCAGTAACGGTCTCGAGCGCGGTACGCAACTCATCGAGATTCCTGCTCGTTACCTTGCCCACAGAGACCGCGGTAAATTCCTTCTCGCCGATGAAATCCAGATCGATGCCAAAACCTTCTAATATCTCAATAACCTTTAAGAGCTCCCGAGGGCGCGCCAACGCGTCCCGTAACTTTTCACGCTCGCTCGTTAACGCCTTAACGGTCTGCTCAAGGCCGCTGAACTCCCGTTCTATCGCATTAAGGTCAATCTCTTCTCCCGATGCTCGCATCTCAGACTCTACCGCAGTCTTCGTATCCTCGGGTCTAAGTGAAGCGATCAGGTTATCCAGCCTCGTGAGCAGCTCAGAAGCTTTGAGTGCGGTCTCCTCGGCTTTCGCAGGCGCGATCAGCCCAGACCATTCATCATAAAAGTCCTTGATATCAGTAATATGAACGTTCCTGAGCGTGTCGAGCCGTTTGATGACGCTGTCTACGTCCTTGTCCAGGACGAGAATGCGCAGTTCCCTCATCTCTGCTGGCTTCAGCATCGTTACCGCCCGCACCTATTACCCCAAGACGTCCAGGCCATATAAACCAACGAAAGGTTCTGTCTTTAAAACCTTTCGTTTTTATCTGCGACTCGGGACGGGAAGGGAATGATAATTTTTATATGCCCAGTGGCATGTAATGGTAGGAGCGAACCATTGACCAGGAGCGTAATGGGAAGAAAGAAAAATGGAAAAGAGGAAGGAATTCAGTGATTTGAAGCGTGACGTAATTGATGCGGGTACCTGTTCAAGCTGCGGTGGATGCGTGGCTATATGTCGGTTACTCGATCTCGATTTTCTCAGCATGGACCCGGTATCGGGCTTGCCCATACTGGGCGGCAATCAGTCATCTGCAACGGCAAACGAAGCGTGCACCACTGCGCCATTAGTAAGGGCGGCGATGGGCGACGAGCTCCAGTGTCCGATCGATTGTGGCTACTGTTATTATCAGTGTCCGCGGGTGGAGAAGCCCGAGTTACAGGAAGGCCTGGAAGAGTACTATGAAGTAGTCAATAGTGATGAGGAAATAACGGCTGCCGGTGTGGCCGAGGACGTGCTCACGTCGCTGCTCGCATCAGCACTGGCCGATGCGCTCGTCGAGGGCGTTGTCACGGTCGCGGATGCGGATGGCGGCGCTCAGCCTGAGGTGCGTATTGCGATGTACAAGGGCGCATTGATCGAGCATGCGGGCGGCAATTACGGCGCTGCGGCCGCGATGACTGGCCTGGCCGATGCGATAGTGAAGTACGGGCTCTGGTCCGTTGCACTGGTTGGGACGCCATGTCAGATGGAAGCGTATGAGAAGATGCTTACTGTTGGTCGAGAAACCCACAATGCTCATAATTTCTCGTCTGTGGTGCGATTACGAATCGCGGTCTTTTGCGATGGCGTGTTCACAAACAAAGGGGAGAAGCGTGAGGGCTGTAAGATCTGCGATGACCTCACCGGGCAGTTTGCTGACCTCAGTGTGGGTTCATTCGGCGCAGCAGGTGGCGCTTCGGTCGTGATTGTGCACACCGATGTGGGCAAGGAGGCCTTCGAGAGTGCACAGCACTGGGGCTTCATCGAGGCGAAGCCCCTGGACAGGTCCGCTGTCGCTGCACTCCGGCAGAAGCAGGCGGAGAAGCGCGAAGCGGGCTTGAAGGAGCAGGTGCGCCGGGCGCACTCGGCAGTACAGTAACGAGTTTTGAGGTTCGAATGGAGATCAAGGAGCTCTTAGCGCTCGCCACGGAGATCCGAACTGCTATACAGGGGTATCTTGCAGAGACCACGGATTACGGTGAGGTGCTGAAACGAAGGCCGCAGGACGTCACGCGGAAGGTTGATCTCCTTGCGGAAGAGGCGATGCATCGCGCAATACAACGGCGTGAGCACTGTGCACGTATCATATCAGAGGAACTGGGCGATCATATCTATCCTGCAGGTGGCGAGCCTGAATTCACCCTCATTTTCGACCCGATTGACGGCTCATCCAATGTCGTCATGGGCATCCCGATCTTCTGCTCTTCAATTGCCTATTCGCCGAACGTCGAGCACGTACGGTTTGAGGATATCCAGGCGAGCGTTGTTGCTGCGATCTATGGGAAGACGTACTACGCATTGAGGGGCGGAAATGCATGGGTTGACGGCACTCGGCTGCCACGTACAATATGCGGCAAAACGAAGCGGGCATTCTCGGTTTATACCTGCGGTGCGACCTCAATTCCTGAAGCGGTGCTCGCGTTTCTCATATCGAACGGGGATAAGGTGATCAGGGTACTGGGCAGTGTAGCGCTGGAGCTCTGCATGGTTGCAGAAGGCGTGATAGACGGCTTTATAGACGTGCGTGGGCTCATCAACGGCTATGACATCGCCGGCGCTGCTTTGATCTTGCAGGAGGCGGGAGGCACGCTAACGGATCTTGAGGGGCGAGCACTTGAGACCGAGGCAGGAATGACGCATAATGTATCCCTCATCGCGGCGTTACAGAACAAGTGTTATGACGAGCTGCAAGCTCTTATGCATGTGAGTAGGTAACTAACGAAGATGCGCATTGCGATCGTGAAGAAGGACAAATGTCAGCCGAAGAAGTGCAGCTACGAGTGCATGAAGTACTGCCCCATGGTGAGAACGGGCGAGGAAACGGTCATTCTAGGCGCGGACAGCAAGCCAATCATCTCGGAGGAGTTATGCGAAGGCTGCGGGATCTGCATCAAGAAATGCCCGTTTAAGGCGATCTCGATTATCGGGTTGCCCGAGGAACTGGAAGGCGAAGAGACGCATCGCTATGGCGAAAATGGGTTCGTGCTCTACGGCATGCCGATACCCAAACCCGGCAAAATTACCGGACTGCTCGGCCAGAACGGCATCGGGAAGAGCACCGCGGTGAAGATCCTCACAGGACTGCAGCGGCCGAATCTGGGCAGGGTCGAGGCTGAGGTGGCCTGGGGTGAGATCGTTAAACGCTACGCCGGTTCCGAGCTGCAGAATTACTTCGACAAACTCGCAAAGAAACAAATTAAGGTCTCCTATAAGCCACAATACGTTGACGCAATACCCCGATACTTCGAGGGTTCGGCCGCCGAGCTGCTGGCGAGCACGGACGAGACGGGCGAAGCATCAGAGCTTGCCAGAGAATTTGAGATCGAGAGAGCATTAAACACGGACATCAAATCGCTCAGCGGCGGCGAGCTACAGCGCGTTGCGGTGATCGCCTGTCTGATTCGCGATGCTGATTTTTACTTCTTTGACGAGGTAACCCCCTATCTCGACATTTATCAGCGCGTGCGCGTGGCGAAAGGGATACGGGCAGCACTGGGGAAGAAAGCGGTGATCGTGGTAGAGCACGATCTCGCAATCCTCGATATGCTTGCGGACTACGTGCATCTGCTTTACGGCGCGCCAGGCGAGTACGGCGTCGTCACGATGCCGAAGAGCACGAGCCGGGGCATCAATGAGTATCTGAGCGGATTCTTGCATGCGGAGAACGTGCGAATACGGGACAAACCGATCGAGTTCACGGCGCATCCGCCACGTGAAACGTTTGAAGAGCGACCTATATACATCGAATACCAGGGCTTTGAGAAACGCTACGACGAGGACGGGTTTGTACTGACGGCAAAGCCGGGCAGTATCGCTGAGGGCGAGGTGCTCGGTGGCGTCGGCCGTAATGCGATCGGTAAGAGCACCTTTGTGAAGGTCCTGGTGGGCGACATCGAGCCGACAGCAGGAAGTATTGAGCTTGATCTCACCGTCTCGTACAAGCCGCAGTACATACGGGGCGAGCTGGACATGAAGGTGAAGGATTTCCTCGCCTCGCTCAAGGAGGACGGGTTGACCGAGGCGGACATCATCGAGGTGATCAGACCGTTAGGTATCCCGGATATCGAGGAGAAGGTTATTACGGATCTCAGCGGTGGCGAGCTGCAGAGCGTGGCGATTGCCACGTGCCTGTGCCGGGACGCCCCGTTTTACGTGCTGGACGAGCCATCGGCGCACCTCGATGTCGAGCAGAAGGTGCGGTTGATCAAGACGCTACGGCGGTACGCGGAACGGCGCACCGTTTCGATGCTGATCGTTGATCATGACATTTATTTGATCGACATGCTGAGCGATCGGTTGATGGTCTTCGAGGGCACGCCGGGTATTCGTGGTGAGATCACCGGGATTTTTGATATGCGTGCGGGCATGAACTCGTTCCTGAAAGAGCTGGGTGTGACCTTCAGACGTGACGAGAGCACGCTCCGGCCGCGGATCAATAAGATCGGGTCGGCAAAGGACCGCGAGCAGAAACAAAGCGGGAAGTATTATTATTTGTGAGTTGCGTAATCAGAACTGCTAGTAAGCGTACTCACGATGATCAATCCAATTGAGATAAACCACCTTCTCGCTTTCGTTAGGTGTAAATATAAGT
>JAFGKP010000010.1 GCA_016928455.1 Methanomicrobia archaeon | reverse complement strand
TCCCGTGGAGAAAGATATGCGTGACCAGGGTCCAGGGTCGCTCGAGCACGAGCACGGGATTGAGAATGAGGTTCGTTGTATAGCTCGGGATCAGCAACTGGAGCACGAACGAGATGGATATGAGGAACATCAAAAAGAATGAGTAATTACCGCTGAAGATGCCGAAACGGCTCTTTGCAAACCTATCACGACCGAGCTTCCAGCCTTTTCGTTCAGAAGACCCCAAATCGGCGCGAACGGCCGCGGACTCGCGAGCCGCGAGCTCTTTTCTGTACGCTTCAAGTCCCACGCACCAGTGCCGCTCGGGCGGGATATGCTCGGCGCAGAGTGTATCACCGCAGTATTTGCAGCGTGAGACTGCTGATTTGCCGCAAACGGTGCAGGTAGGCCGTAACCGCGTCATAGCTGTGAAATAACTGGTTATGCATTTAAACGTTGGTCGCGCACGCGCGGAATCCCTCTGATGAGCAATCCTGATAGCTCGACCTGCCGATCAAATAGGTACTCGTTGCCGACGTGATCGTTACCTCGCATGAGGAGCCGAGCGGCAGCTCTTCGTGAACCACGACCATCCGATAAGCGGGATCACGCCCGATGACACCACCCTTCTTGCCCTGCTCCGTGATGAGCACGGGAACCGTGGTACCTTCGACCGCGGTAGTCCGCTCGCAGCTGAGGTCGTGATCGTGCGCGGTTAAGATTCGAGATCGCCGTTTCTTATCGCGTTCCAGCAGGTCCTTCAGCGTTTCAGCCTCAGTACCGGGCCGGGGCGAAAATTTCGTGATATTTACTTTCTCCGGGTGCACTGCCTCCAGAAGGCGCACGGATGACAGGAACTGTGCCTCGGTCTCGGTAGGGTAGCCCACAATGAAATCCGTGGAGATCGTACAATCACTGAATCGGTCCCGCAAGCTCGTGACGATCGTAACGAAATCCGCGACCCGATAATTACGCCGCATAGCTCGCAATACCTCGTCGGAGCCTGACTGCACCGGCACGTGGAAGAATTTGAAGATTTTCTCGGACTCGAAAGCATCCAGGAGTTGGTCTAAAATGGGCAGAACAGTTGCAGGGTTCATCATGCCGACACGGATGTGGAAATCGCCTTCAAGCGCGGTTAACCGCTCGAGTAGTTGGGGTAATCTAACGCCGTCTGCAGCATCAAAGCCATAGGCACTGCAGTCCTGAGCGGTGATTCGGATCTCTTTCGCACCCCGGGCCACCGCACTGCTCACCGCTTCTATGATCCATGCCGGTCGGTAACTTCTCAGCTCGCCCCGCGCCTGCTTCACGATGCAGTAGGCGCACGTTCCGAGGCAGCCGAGGGCGATCGGTATGACACTGATAACGCCATCAAGGTCACTATCGCGTGTCTCATGCCAGCTCTTTTGAATCTCCGTCGGTGTTACCAGCAGTACCTCCCCACCCAGCACATCGGTGAGTAAGTCCCGCTGTGCTGCGGCCATACAGCCAGCCACAACCACTGCCTTTCCCATTGCTTGTAACGTTCGCAGCCGCTTGAGCACGTTCAGTTCCGTTCGCCTTGTTACCGTGCAGGTATTGAGGATAACCACCTCCGCGTCCTGAACCCCCTCCACAATGGTGTGTCCGGCGTTTCTCAGGACGGCCTGCAGCTTTAACGTATCACCGATGTTGGCCGTGCAGCCGAACGTCTCGAGATGTATTTTCTGCGGCCCCGGAAAACAGTTCTCAAACGGCATTACTCTGGTCGTACTGCTTTGGCGCGCCACGCCAAAATAAGTAATACCTTTTTTAGAAGAAAAGGGTTTGAATGAAGAGATAGATGAATCAGACCTCAAAGCGAAAGATCGAGCAACTCAGGATTTGTGCAGAACAGGACGTTGACGTGAACGATAGCGGTTTTGCTGACGTCCGGCTTCTCCATGTCGCGCTCCCGGAACTCGATAAGGAAGAGATCACGTTACAGACGGAATTCCTCGGATTTACCTTCAACTTTCCCATCATGATCGCCTCGATGACCGGTGGCCATCCGGAGACAAAACGGATCAACGAGATTCTCGCGGCGGCTGCGCAGACGCTCGGTGTGGGTATCGGGGTGGGCTCTCAGCGTGCGGCACTCGAGGGCACCGATCAGGAGGACTCATTCCGTGTGGTGCGTGACATTGCGCCCGATTCGTTCATTTATGCGAACCTGGGTGTGCCGCAATTGAAGGAATATGGGGTCGCGGGTGTTGAACGCGTCATTGAGATGATCGATGCGAATGCGATCGCGATCCACCTCAACTTTTTGCAGGAGGCCATCCAGCCGGAGGGCAACGTGGATGCACGCGGCTGCCTCGCGGCGATCAAGGAGGTCTGTGCGACGATCAAGAAGCCGGTGATAGTCAAGGAGACCGGTGCAGGGATCAGTTATGCCGTAGCCAAAAAGCTGCATGATCTCGGGGTGGCCGCGATCGATGTTGGAGGCTTTGGCGGCACGAGCCTGGCTGCTGCTGAGATCTACCGTGCGCAAGCCGAGCAGGATGTGCTCGGTGAGCATTTAGGACACCTCTTTGGCTGGGACTGGGGCATACCAACGGTCGAGAGCATTGTGGAGTGCAACGCGATCCCCTTCCCTATCCCGATCATTGCTACGGGTGGTATACGTACTGGTCTTGACGTTGCCAAGAGCATTGCGCTCGGCGCGGATCTCTGTAGCGCGGCCTTGCCGTTCCTGAAGCCTGCATTGACACGGGGTAGCGCAGACGGGGTTGTGGCGAAGATCAGGGAGATGGGCGAGGAATTGAAAGTTGCCATGTTCTTGACCGGCTGTCGGAGTCCGGCGGCGCTGAAGGAAGCGGAAGTCGTGGTCACCGGAAAGACACACGAGATAATGGAGCAGCGCAACTTAATGGAGCGCGTAAAGCGGCGAAAGAAGACCATCTAACTGGTTACTTACGTTAGACCTTCGCCCCGTTCTGTTCTACAACGCCGTTTTCCATTTCGCTGCTCTTAGCGCGAAGCTTTAACGGCTCGCATGTTCAGTTAATTACCTATGGAGGGAGGTGAAACTATACCCGTGAAGCATGAAGCGGGCGCGAAGTCTCCGAATGCGTTACTGGGCGAAAAGAGCCCGTATCTGCTTCAGCACGCTTATAATCCGGTCAACTGGTACCCCTGGGGCGATGATGCGTTCAATCGCGCGAGAGCGGAAGACAAACCGATCTTCCTCAGTATCGGCTATGCGACCTGTCACTGGTGTCATGTTATGGCGCGCGAATCCTTCGAGAATACTGAGACCGCTGAGATCCTGAACGAGCACTTCGTCTGCATCAAGGTGGACCGAGAAGAACGGCCTGATCTCGATGAGATCTACATGAAGGCGGTCCAGTTCATGGCAGGAACAGGTGGCTGGCCGTTGTCCATCTTCCTCACGCCCGATTTGAAGCCTTTCTATGGCGGTACCTACTTTCCACCGCAGCCGATGCACGGCCTGCCCGCGTTCCGCGATCTCCTGCGCTCGATCGTGAGCTTCTGGCACGAGAACCGTGAGCAGCTAGAGCATAACTCTGAAGAAGTGCTGCGACTCGTGCAACGGTTATATGAGCATAACCGTCCGACAGAAGCCGGGGAGCTCTCCGACGATCTGCTTCAGAATGCTTACGAGCAACTCGTGCTTCAGTTTGATAACGAGTATGGCGGTTTCGGTGCCAAAGTAACTGCCTGGTCAGCGAAAGCGCCGAAGTTCCCGCTACCGAGCTATCTCAGTTTCCTCCTCCGGTATCATTACCGAACGCAGGAGGATTACGCGTTGCGGATGGTGAACGAGACGCTATACGCGATGGCGCGTGGCGGTATCTTCGATCAGCTGGGTGGCGGCTTCCATCGCTATTCGACTGATCCTCACTGGCTGGTACCGCATTTCGAGAAGATGCTTTATGATAACGCACTCCTCGCACGGATGTACACCGAAGCGTTTCAGGTAACCGGCGATCACTTCTTCGCGCAGGTCGCACAGCGGACGCTGGACTGGGCATTGCGCGAGATGAGCGATCCCGAGGGCGGGTTTTATTCCGCGATGGACGCGGACAGCGAGGGTGTTGAAGGCGCCTTTTACGTCTGGAACCCCGCGGAGATACGAGCGGTGCTCGGTGAAGAGCGCGGCGCTTTACTCAGCACATACTTCGGGGTAACCTCGCGCGGTAATTTCGAGCGGGGCGCGAGTGTGCTGTACCGACCTGAACTCCCTGGAGACTTCGACGCGGATGAAGCGACGATCCGCACGGGCGCCCAGGAACTGTTAGCGGCCAGGAATAAGCGGATACGGCCAGCAACGGACGATAAAATACTCACCGCGTGGAACGGGCTCATGATCTCCGCGCTCGCGGTTGGCTATCAAGTCTTCCGGGACGAGCGATATCGTGAAGCGGCAACGGCTGCGGCGCACTTTATCCTCAAGACGCTGAAGCAAGACGGGCGGTTACTGCGACGATATCGTGACGGAGAAGCCGCGATTACCGGCACGCTGGAAGATTATGCATACCTTATTGCAGCTTTACTCGACCTCTACGAAGCCAGTTTCGATGCGCAGTGGTTACGCGCGGCGATCCAGCTGAATGAGAGCATGGTAGCGCTTTTTGGAGATGGTAAAGACGGCGGATTCGTTTCTAACCGACTTGCTGAAGCAGAAGTCGGCGTATCAATAAAGGACGCATATGATGGGCCTGTTCCCTCGGGTAATTCGATCGCCGCGCAGAACCTGCTTCGACTTGCTGCGGTTATGGACAATGACCAGCTCAGCAGAAAAGCGGAAGGGATCTTTCTCACGTTCCGCGATTCTTTGGAACAAAATCCGCTGGAACATGCACAGCTGCTCTGTGCCCTTGAGTTCTACCTGAGCGCTCCGGTCCAGATCGTCCTCGCCGCGGAGACTGAGGACGCGGCACAGCCCGTTCTCGCTCTGCTGGGACGCCATTTCCGCCCTTCCAGCGTCTCGGTCTTTGCCGCGCCGGACGACCATGAAGCGGCGTTGTCTAACCTGCTCCCGTTCAGTAAAGACAACGTGCCCAGGGATGGCAAGCCGACCGTGTATATCTGCGAGCGGTACACCTGTAAGGCGCCGATCACCGAGCTGGATGAATTAGAGCGAGCACTTACGCAGCGAACTGGCTAGCAGAACTTCAATACCTACCATCAATCTTCGTGCCGCAATTCGGGCATTTCGCGTCCTCGGTAAGGTTGTTCTCCATCACCTGGAACCCGTACCGCCCAATCAATAACGTGCCGCAGTTATAGCAGTAAGTGTTCTCACCGCCCTCACCGGGCACGTTGCCTTCATACACATACCGTAAGCCAACCTCCAGCCCGATCTCACGCGCTTTGCGGAGCGTAGAGACCGGCGTCCGGGGCAGATCCAGGAGCTTGTAGGTCGGGTAGAACTGCGAGATGTGCCAGGGTATCTCCACGCCCACGCCCTTGATGAACTCAGCGATGCCCCTGAATTCCTCTTCAGTATCGTTCAGGGTCGGAATCACGAGCGTCGTCACCTCGATCCAGATACCGAGGTCCTTGTAGAGCTTGATCGCCTCGAGCACGGGCTGAACATGCCCGCCACAATTCGTGTGATAGAGCTCCTCAGAGAGGCTTTTCAGGTCCACGTTGATCGCATCAAGATAGGGCGCGAGCGTTCGTATCGCTTCCTCCGTGGTGTACCCATTGGAGACGAAGACGTTGCAAATTCCCGCCTTATGCGCCAGTTTGGCGATATCATACGCGAACTCGAAGAAGATCGTGGGCTCGACATAGGTGTACGCGATGCTCTTACAGTCGTACCGCTTCGCAATCTCAACGACCTCCTCAGGCGTTTTCTCCTCGCCCATGATCCGTTTCTTGTCC
>JAFGKP010000009.1 GCA_016928455.1 Methanomicrobia archaeon | reverse complement strand
TACGTGCGACGCAGTGACGGCCGGAAGGTGAAGGTGACCGAGAGCAATTTCGAGACGCTGGCCGACGAGCTGGACCTCGGCTGGAAGGTTGAGCGGCACCTTAAGAATGGCGACATCGTGCTCTTCAACCGTCAACCGTCTCTCCACCGATTGAGCATCATGGCGCACTATGTCAAGGTCATGCCCGGACGGACCTTCCGATTGAATCCCGCCGTCTGCCCGCCGTATAATGCAGACTATGACGGCGACGAGATGAATATGCATGTGCTCCAGACGGAAGAGGCACGTGCGGAGGCGAAGATTCTTATGGCCGTGCAGCGCAACATCATCTCGCCCCGATTTGGCCGACCGATCATTGGTAACATTCACGATTACATCACCGGGTTGTTCCTCCTCACCCGGGGTGAGAAGCGATTTACGAAGGAAAAGGTGCTCAATATCGTCTATAAGATCGCGCTCGATGCATTGGGCGCGCCTGCAGGTTTTGATGAGACGCGGCAAACGCACTATTGGACCGGGAAGCAGATCTTTAGCCTGATCCTCCCCCCGAGCATGAATTTGGAATTCCAGAGCAAGACCTGCCAGAAATGCGCAGAGTGCAAGAAGGAGAACTGTCCCTACGACGCTTATGTGAAGATAGCAGATGGGCAGCTGGTCTGCGGCGTAATTGACGAGGTGGCAGTGGGCTCCTTCAAGGGAGTCGTCATCGAGCGGATATTCAGGCAGTACGGAGAGGTGGCTACCAAGGTATTCATCCAGGACGCCGCTCGGCTCGCGATCAATTACATCAAGCAGGCAGGGTTCAGCTTCGGCATCAGTGACGAGGATATCCCTCTCGAAGGTAAGGAAGAGATCAGGATAGAGGCGATCCATGAAGCCGAGAAGAAGGTTGAAGCGCTGATACGGGCGTACAACGGTGGAGAGCTGGAGGCATTACCGGGCAGAACGCTCGAGGAGACGTTGGAGCTCCTGGTCATGCAGGAGCTTGGCAGCGCGCGTGATGACTCAGGGATGATTGCGGAGCGCTATCTTGGTATCGAGAACCCCGGCGTGCTCATGGCCAAGTCTGGTGCACGCGGGTCCATGCTCAATCTCACGCAAATGGCGGCCTGCGTCGGTCAGCAATCGGTGCGAGGCGAGCGGATAAAGCGCGGCTACCAGGGCCGAACGTTGCCCAGTTATAAGCCGGGCGACCGTAGCGCTGATGCACACGGCTTCGTGCGAGCATCCTTTAAAGATGGGCTATCTCCCACGGAATACTTCTTCCATGCCGTTGGTGGCCGAGAAGCGCTGGTTGACACTGCGGTCCGTACCTCGCAGAGCGGGTACTTCCAGCGACGACTCATCAATGCGCTGCAGGATCTCGAGGTGAAGAATGACGGAACGGTTCGGGAGACGAAAGGCACCGTCGTGCAGTTTAAATACGGTGATGACGGCATCGACCCCTCAAATGGCGAATTAGCAAAGGTGGTTGATATCGACAAAGTGATTAAGGAAGCAATCGAGACGGAGACGTAAGATGTGCAGGCGAAGCGTGAAAGGGGAGTGAGGTGAAGCGGATGGCAGAAGATAACGGGGAAGGGGCTGAAGCGTGGAGGAAGGCAGGTATCGATACTGAGCTAGCTCTGCAGCTGAACAAAGAGTTCTCTACCACTGAGCTCTCCGTATCGTTCGAAGAGCTCCTTGAGAAAGAGATCGACACGAGCGTTGCCGAAAATATCATTATGATGCTGGGGCGGAAGCTGGATGGAGAGGTTAAGCCTGGCGATGTTGAGCTCAACGTGAATCGAAGCGGGCTTCCGGAGAATATCAAGCTCGAGCTAAAAGGTAAATTGAAGGCGGTGCGAACGAAGCTAACCGCCAAGAAACTAGATGCCATCATTTGCGAGGTTGTTGCGGGCTACGAGCGGGCGAAAGTAGAGCCTCGAGAGGCAGTTGGCATCGTTGCCGCACAATCTATCGGCGAACCGGGCACGCAGATGACCATGCGTACCTTCCACTATGCCGGCGTCGGTGCCATTTATATTACCTTAGGGTTGCCACGAATCATCGAGATCGTGGATGCGCGAAAGAAGCTTTCTACCCCTACGATGACGATCCGCCTGCTCGATGAATACGCAACGGCCAGAAACCATGCAGAAGAGGTGGCGGCGATGATACAGGAGACTTATATCCGCGATCTTGGCAAAATCCGTTCCTCTATGGAGACGATGACCGTGTGGGTCGAGCTCAATCCTAGGGAACTGGAGAAGCGATACGTCACGAGAGCGGACGTAATCGAGAGGATAAGGGAGATCAGCCAGGAGATGCTCGTGGACGAGATGGAAGACGGGCAACTGCGCATTTACACGGGCTGTGACACATTCCACGAATTAACAAAGCTGGAGAAGACCGTTGCGAGCAAGCTTGTGAGGGGGATCGTCGGGATACAGCGGGTGCTGGTACGACGGGCGCCCAGCGGCGAGTACGTGCTCTACACCGTAGGGTCGGAGCTGAAACGTTTGAGGAACCAGAAAGTAGAAGGCGTGGATTTCACGCGAACCATGACGAACAACATCGCGGAGATCGAAGAGGTGCTCGGTATAGAAGCAGCCCGAAACGCGATCGTTGAGGAGATGTTGAACACCTTGAATGAGCAGGGACTGGATGTGGATCCGCGCCACATTATGCTGATTGCCGATGCGATGACCATGGACGGCACGGTGAAGCAGATCGGCCGGCATGGCATCGCGGGCGAGAAGGCCTCAGTGCTCTCGCGTGCTGCTTTTGAGGTCACAGTCGACAACCTCCTGGATGCTGCTATTCATGGTGAAACGGACGAGCTGAAAGGTGTCACTGAGAACGTGATCGTTGGACAGCCGATCAAATTAGGGACCGGTGCGGTCGAACTGGTGGCAGGAAGGTAACAAACAGGCTCAAGCTACTAAGAAGGTCTAAATAAGAGAGAAGATACAGGAGAACAGGATAGAAGAGGAGCGAGAGGATGGCAAAGGCAAAGCGGAAGGCTGAACGGAGCTCGATTGAGCTTTCAGATGTGCACAGGGAATTGCAGAAGGTATTATACCAGGGAGAGGTATTGCTGGGCTCAAAGGAGACGGTAAGGGCGGTCCTGAATGATGAGGCGCGGGTCGTTATCCACGCGTCCAATTGCCCGGAACAGGTAAAACAGGTCTTTGCAGACGCAGCGAGAGGTGACGAGGAGCTCATCGTGTATGAGTATCCTGCGAACAGTCTAGAGCTCGGGCTCGCCTGTGGGAAGCCGTATTCAATCGCCTCACTCTGTATTATTGATCCCGGCGATTCCGCGATTGTGCGTGTTCTCACACCGGACGAGCAACCAAAAGAGAAAACCTTGAATATCGCCACACGATAAGAGAAGAGAAGAGAGAAAGAACAACAGGTGAGTGAAACTGACCGTAAAGCTGGATACTGAGGGGATAAGGTATATCGGAATCTTCGAGCAATCGACCGGTGCAGGCGTGATGGACTGCCTCGTGGACAATGAGGCGAATAAGGTGATCATGGTGGTGAAGAAGGGCGATATGGGCCTGGCAATCGGGAAGAACGGCATGAACATCAATAAGGTGAAGAAGCTGCTAAACAAGGAGATCGAGGTCGTGGAACATTCACCGGATGCGAAGGAGTTCATCGAGAATTTGCTACGGCCCGCATACGTGAAGAGCGTCGAGCTGCTGAATAAGAACGATAAGCTCTGTGCTTATGTCGAGGTGCTCACGAAGCACAAAGGCATCGCCATCGGTCGCGATGGCGAGCGGATTAAGAGGGTGAAGATGCTGGTGAAACGGAACCAGGACATCGACAACGTCATCATCAAATAGTCCGCGCAAAATTACTGTTCTAAAACGTTTTATCTAGAAAACCGTAAGGATAGTACAGTTCTTAAGGAGTGAAAAGCGATGGGAAGAGGCATGTACGCAGCGAGGAAGATGCAAAAGCGAAG
>JAFGKP010000134.1 GCA_016928455.1 Methanomicrobia archaeon | reverse complement strand
CGGCATCTGCGAGATATCGTAGTTCTGGCAGTTTTTACAGCGGAAGTTGCACCCGACTGTCGCGAGCGAGTACGCCGTAGATCCCGGATAGAACTGAAAAAGCGGCTTCTTCTCGATCGGATCAATCGCCTCTGCAACTACCGTACCATACACGAGGCTGTAAAGAATCCCTTCCTGGTTCTCGCGCACGCCGCAAATGCCACGTCGCGATTCCTTTATCTTGCACGCATGAGGGCAGAGATGACAGCGAACGGCATCCCCTTCTAGCCGCTCATAGAACATCGCCTCTTTCATGTATCTGCTCACCAAACTCCTGCATCGGTGCGGTGTTGATTACAAAATCCCGCAGCACCCACCGCACGCACGTACGTCCTTAGTTACAGCATGGCGATATCGTTTTATATAGCTAATGGATCCACGCCTTACGCTGCAATGCGTCAGCATCACGGATATAGCGGATCGCACAGTCCTTGCAGATCAGGTGTGAGAACCCGCCCGATTGCTTCTCGTACGCGACCTTCTTGTTGCCGCAGAGACTGCACTTCTTCCGCTTTGTACGCGCGCTCTCTCTCGCCTCCGGCGTTAATTCCATGATCGTGCTGATTACCCGATCGGCGATCGTGAGCGAAAACGGGAAGATCACGACTGCTTCCTCCGAAACGACTGCTCCTGATTCACGCGGATGCTCAAGAACAACCGATGCTCGCGTTGACGCGCTCTCATATACCTCCAGTTCCGTCTGTAAACTTCTCGTGCTCATAACTCACCTCCATATGCTGCATGCCAGCACTCACAGAGCTGTGAAAATGCCGTCCAGGCACTTTGATACGCTTCATCATCGTATGCTCGCCATTCAAACCCACCAGTGGGTTTATCCAGGCGGACGATGCCCATACCACGTATCTTCTCCCTGGTTCGTTCCTCATAAGCGGTCCGGTAAGCGGCAATCTGCAGTGAGTAATCAGGATAGACTGCCCGTGATGTTTTGATGTCGATGACGTAGAGCTCGTCGTTCAAATACCCCACGAGGTCGACCGTTCCGCCGTAACCACTCTCGCTCCAGATCATTCGCTCGCTTTCCACCGGCTCAAATTCACTCGCATCGAGCCAGCAGCGGAACGCGGAAAAGGACCGCTCGATCTCGTCAGAGTGAAACGGGTCAATCAGCCCGTTTTTCAGGTACCGCTCAATGGCGCGGTGCGTCCTGGAGCCGACGTCACGAGCATGTCGTGATATCTCCTGCCAGTTTGGAGTTCGGCTCTTCCACGATTCCAGCTGCGGTTTCGGCACCGACCGCATAATGGTCGTTACACTGGGAAGGATACCGATCGGCGTACGGTAGAAATGGCCGCCAGACCGTTCGATCAGTTGTATCTCATCCATATTCACACCGTCTCCTTTCGCCCGGGCACTGAGCGCAGACCGCTCGAGATATACATCGGAAGCACTGCATATATAAAGCTTTCCCTTCCGCCGGCCCGCGAGACCACGGTTACCGGTTCGGGACTGCGAGAAAGACCTTCTTACCGTACGTGCTCAGTGCCCGCATGCCACGACCCTCGCTGATCGCGGAAAAAATCGCCGCACGGTGCTCCTTCCGCCAGAGTGAGCCGGCAAGTTGCGTCACCTTCGTGGTGCGAAAGGCCTCGGGATATAATGGCGTGCTCGTGCCGATAAGAATTACCTCTCGCGCCTTTGGTGCCTGCTGCAGTATCGCATCAAGGGTCCGGTTCAGTGTTGTCGTGCCCGTGACCAGCAGGATATCGCACTGCGGCAGCAGTTCTCGCTGACGCGATTCTGGATATACAGCGCCAAGCTGTTCCCTGCTGCGGTCGAAGATGATCAACTCCTTCGCGGTCCGCGACTTAAGAACGTGCGTCATCGGCTCAATATAGCCGATCATCCCGATTTGATCATCCGGGCGGATCAGCTCAGTGAGCTTGTCGCGGGAGTGCCGCTCGATTGCTGCAGGGTCAACGACGCTGTTGAGCACGGCTACACCGAGCGACGTGAACAGTGGATTGCGGCCCTTGAAAGCCCATGCGGCCATCTCTCTCGCCTCAATGCCGCGGAGTGGTGTTTCAGCCGGGATGACGGCGCAGCCGGGCGGTAATTCATCTCGCAGCACGTAAGAGACCGCAAGTGCGCCATCATCAAGCTCGACTGCTAACAACCCCAAACCAATTCTGACTTCCCGGACTCGCTTACCTTCCAGGGATGGTAACGCCTGCTGGTAAATCCGTTCGAGAAGCTCCATGGACATCGCTTTCAGTCAGATCAATAGACGTCGGTCTTCATGAAGCTTGCGTGCGCGAGCGCACGAACGCCTTAAGCGCACTCGGAATGCGGTAAGGAAGCGGCTCAGCTCAACGATTCGTGATCGGAGGCCGCTTTGAATCGGAAATCACGCAGGCAGGAGCGTGGAAGCTGGTACCTTTAAATAGCCGCTGACCTACAATATATACTACTGGTGAGGTATCATGGCAGAAGACAACGTGATTTATATCGGGAATAAGTCGGTAATGAGTTATGTCCTGGCAGT